>JANOJH010000577.1:0-1265 GCA_031408135.1 Bdellovibrio sp.
ATCCAATGTTACTATTTCAGGTGGCACGAACGATGTATGGATCTTCCAGATTGCCGGTGACCTTACTATGAGCAATGCAGTGAACATTACATTGACCGGAGGAGCACAGGCAAAGAACATTTTCTGGCAAGTGGCCGGTACGGTCACTGTTGGGACAACCGCTCACTTCGAAGGAATTATATTATCGCAGACAGGCATTACTTTTCAAACTGGCGCATCGTTTAAGGGCAGAGCCTTAGCACAGACTGCGGTTGTGCTTGATATGAACGCTGTAACACAGCCATAAATAAAGTAGAAGAAATCAAACCATGAAAGAAGCTGCCCCTTAGGGCAGCTTCTTTTTACAAACAAGTTAAATGATCATTCTGAATTGTAAATAATATGAAAGCAAGAAAATTATGGACTGACGCAATTGGAGTTGCAGCGATGATTATTGGTGGAAGCTTTTATCTGGTTTGGGCAAAATCCATAATTCCATTTATGTTCTTCCGCTTTTCACAATGGAGAAAGTAAAAAATATTTTTAATAAGATGCTGAAGTTGCCGCTGACAAAATCTTTAGGCACTAAATTCCCACTATATGAAGAGCATTGAGTATTGAAATGCCCAAGGTCGCTTTTGAAGTTGGTGAACTGTTTACCCATAAATGGGAATTACTTCTACACTATAATCATTGTTTATATGTGAATCATTCTATTTTTTCTGGAATCAAGCATTTTTATTCTCCTTTTGCGTTGGCATACAAATTTCTATAGTGTTGTTAACCCAATGACCCTCAAATGAAAAATTTATTTCGAATCAGCCCGTTGATAATCATCCTTTCATCAACTTTTAATCAATGTGTTTTCAATGACAACGACTCCTGCAAGTGACATTGAAAAGACTAGTTAATGTAAGAAGCTAAAAGTTAATCAATCTATTAATTATACGAGGTAGATCCTGTCACAAGAAAGATTGGTGCCTTACAAAAATTCAAGAGCTTAAATAATCAAAGAGATTTATAAGGCATCGCGCCTTTTTTATATTCAATTGTAAAGATAAAATCACCAGTGTCCATTGACGAAAACCTGTGATTTATGTAAGACTTGTTCATAAGTGTGTAAAGTATTGCATGCTAATGATTTGACCTTTGTGTACTTATTCTTAATAGGAAGACAGAGAGGGTTCAAACCTCGATGACAACATTAATAGTCGACCCATCTTAAATAATAGTCGACTCAATTTGCTCAAGGTATTAAACTCTATTTTTTCGATGAGATAAGTTAA
>JANOJH010000595.1:0-18247 GCA_031408135.1 Bdellovibrio sp.
CAGTTTCCCATCAGTAACACTGACGCCAAAAGCAGGCTGATAATGGACCCCGCGGATTCCGGACGGAAAAAATACAGCTTACGTTCTTTGTAAAAAAGTATCAGGGTATAAAAAACAAAAGCCCAAAGCACTCGGTGACTGAGAATCTGCAGAACCGGCAGATGTTGCAGGAATTTCCAGTAAATCGGAAAAAAACCCCAGCCCAAGTAGGCAAGAGTGGCGTAGATCATGCCCGCTTTCAGATTTTTTTTTTCAGACATTAAGCCCTGCTTTTCAGCTTACTGATCAATTTATCATAGATGCCGTCAAAACCGCCGTTGCTCATAATTAACACGACATCATTCTTACGGGTCCGATCCGCGAGATCCTGAACAATCGCATCAGCGGAATCAAAAAGTTTCGACGATTTACCCAGCTTTACCAGATCCTGAATCAGTTCCTCAACGGAAAATCTGTCGCCCTCATTAATTTTTCCTTGGTCAAAGGCACGGGCAATCAGGATTTCCTGCCCTTCACTCAATGCTTCAACATAATCCTTTTGAAAAATGCGGCGCCTTGAAGTGGCAGAGCGCGGTTCAAAAACCGAAAATACCCTGCGCATTTTGTATTTGTTCTGGATGGCTTTGATGGTTTCCCTGACGGCTGTCGGATGGTGGGCAAAATCTTCGATCAGCAATACTCCGGAATATTCACCTAGAATTTCCTGGCGCCGCTTCACTCCTTGAAAAGACTTCAGCGAATCAATAACTTTTTGTTGCTCTAAACTCTTGATATGCGCCTGAGCTATTACGGCAGCCGCATTTAATATGTTATAGCGCCCGACCATCGGAGTAACAAATTGTGCCAGCATGATTTCATTTACAAAAATCTGAAACGTCGTCTCAGATTCGGTTTCAAGGGTGATCACAACTTGATAGTCATTTGCAACTCCGAATCCATAAGAAAACTTCTTCTGGATTTCGCAGGCTTCTGAGATTTCTATGACGTTGGAATCGTCGCCCCAGTAGACGAGCGAACCATTGAATGGTATCAATTTCATTAATCGAACAAACGCCGCTTTGACTGCCGCAAAGTCTTTATAAATATCCGCGTGGTCAAATTCGACCGAAGTGAGGATCACATGTTTTGGCCGGTAATAAATAAATTTTGGAACTTTATCGAAATAGGCCGTGTCGTACTCGTCGCCTTCTATTACGAAAGTGTTGCCAAGTGGATTTCTGAAACTCTGTGAAAAATTCTTTGGAATGCCGCCAATCAGAAAACCCGGCCGTAAACCGCAGTTCTCAGCTACCCACGCCATCAATGAGGTCGTTGTTGTTTTGCCGTGAGTGCCGGCAATGACATAAGATTCGCGTTCGCCGATAATCACTTCACCCATCGCCTGTGGAAGCGAACAAAACGGTAAATTAAGACGCACCATTTCCTGAGCTTCCTCATTGCTGGCCGGAATTACGTTTCCAACAACGATGAAATCAGGTGCCGGCGAGAGATTTTCTTTCTTATAGGGACGCAAAATTTGAATACCGAGGCTTTCAATCTGCGTCGACATCGGCGGATACGGATTTAGATCACTTCCAGTAATAACAAAACCGCGATCTTTCAGCAGGCCCGCAAGTGAGGCCATTGCCGTGCCGCAAATTCCCATTAAGTGTATTCGACTACCGGGTTTGAGTTGATTAATCGAGTGTGAGGGCATTAAATTGTCCTTTTCAGGGATTCGTAGATCCAGCTGTGTATTTGCGGTCGAAGATTAACGAAGGCGCGGTTCTCGCGCCCGTAATGAACGCGATTACTTAAAATCAGAACGAGTAAATCATTGCGCGGATCATACCATATTGAAGTTCCCGTAAAGCCGGTATGTCCGATAGAAAGTACCGAAAAGTGCGGTCCGCAACTTGAAACGCCTGCCGACGGCATCATATAACCAAGTGCCCAGTCCCCGACTTCAGGCGAAATTGCCCGGCCGGCAAATAATTGCGCCGTTTTTTGCCGAACTGAGTATCTGGCAATACCCTGCAATTGGGACCGCAAATTCAAACCGTACGAAGAAACGTCTTCAATGCTGCCGAAGAGTCCTGCGTGCGTAGAAATTCCGCCGAAACTCCAGGTGTTTTCATCATGAACTTCGGCGCGCATGATTCGCTTGCGCCATTTGCAGTCTTCTGTGGGAGCAAACTGCTCTTTCGGCAAAGTGGTTCTATTTTCAACATGAAATTCAAGTGTAGAAGCCGCGTAATATTTTTCTTTCAACGTCAGCCAGATTTCTAAAATATTTTTTTCATAGAATTTTTCAAGAATAAATCCGAGCGCAATAAATCCGAGGTCTGAATAAACCGAGGTTCCGGTTTTATTAATCTGGGAGTTATTGATTTGCTTATAAATCCACGAACGTTTTTCTTGCCAAGTTAAATTGAGTTCAATTTCATTAAAGAACGGTTTCCACCATTCAAGCCCGGAAGTATGGGTTAATAATTCTTTGATCAGGGTTTCATGTTTGAAGTCCGGCAGAACATCTTTCACCTTGGTATCAAGATTCCAGATTTTCTGATCGAAAGCCTCCATCATTGCCTGTTGAGTAAATATAATTTTTGTTAATGAAGCTAAATCGTAATAAGGATATGTGTGCCCGACGCTGATATCGCAGACCAAACGACCCACATGATAGGCCCGTGCCGTAACCCCTGGAGTTACATCAGGAATTGCCTGTTTAATTTTATCGATTAACTTATTTTCCTGACTCGTATACTTCATAGCTATTTCATATCCCTTATTGCTCTTTAAACGCAGAATACACTAACATTCGCGGATCTTCGCCACAAATAAGATGCGCTTCAGTATTAAAAAACACCGGCCGTTGGATTTCGCCGTGGCCTGACTGTATTCCCTTAAATGCCGGGATGCTCAGAGTTCTGAAAAAAATTTCCAGCACCTGCGCAACATGATTGTCTTTGTTAGGCTCATCGCAATTCGTAAAATCCCCGAAAACAACTGCCTTTACTTTTTTAAAAAGCCCGGCCTGCTTCATCTGTTGCAGACAGCGATCAATTCGGTAAGATCTTTCAGAAAGTTCTTCCAGAAATAATATTCGATCTGCTGTTTTCAGTTGCGTAGAAGTTCCGAGTGTTGAGGTCACCACCATCAGGTTGCCGCCGACAATCCGAGCCTTAACTGTTTTGATTTTTCTGGCCGCATTATTAATCGGCACCAGGTTCTCAAAGACCGTAACGTAGCCTGGGTCTTCAAGCACTTGCCGCACTTCATGGATATTTTCAGGATTCAGAATATTCTGCGCCAGCCGATCGAGCAACGGCCCGTGCAGAGTTGGAAAATTCCACTTTTGATTCAGAATCGCGTGCAGTGAGGAAATATCACTTAAGCCGATCAGCAGTTTTTTTATTTTTGGAACCCGCATTTTTTCAATCATCGGGAGTAACCGGATGGAACCGTATCCGCCGCGCAGGCACCAGACGGCTTTTGATTCAGGATTATTCATCGCTTTCGAAAAACTTTTAAACCGGTTTTCATCCGTATCTGACAAAAAAAGTTCAGGTCTTAGAAGATTTTCATCAAAGCTTACGCGATAACCCCAGCTTCGCAGCACCTTCGCGCCTTTTTCGAGATTCTCTGGCGACGTGTGCGACCCGGGAGCGATGATTTCAATCAGATCACCGGCCCGCAGACAATCTAATCCCCGTTTATCAGAGGACTTCTTTGAGATTTGTTTTTTCTTTTTTTTCAGTATTTTTTTTGTTTTCGACACCCTTTAAGCTTGTCGGATAATCGCCATTAAAACAAGCCGCACAAAAGCTTTCAGGACCACTGTTTATGGCCTGCCACATGCCCTTTTCTGAAAGGTACGCCAGTGAATCCGCACCGATAAATTTGCGGATATCTTCCAGATTATTACGGGAAGCAATGAGCTCGCTTTTTTGCGGAGTATCCACGCCGTAATAGCATGGCCCGGTTGTGGGCGGGGATGCTATTCTGAGGTGCACTTCCTTAGCCCCTGCCTGTCGGATCAGACTGATGATCTTTTGGCTTGTTGTGCCCCTGACCAACGAGTCATCTATAACGATAACTCGTTTATCTTTAAGAATTTCAGGCTGCGGATTCAGTTTAATCTTTACGCCGATATCACGGATGCTCTGTGCCGGCTGAATGAAAGTCCGGCCGATGTAATGATTCCGGATTATTCCGAACTCAAATGGAATTCCGCTCTTTTGTGAATAACCGATCGCCGAAGGCACGCCGCTGTCGGGCACCGGGATAACCACATCGGCTTCAATACCGGATTCAATCGCCAGCTGTTCACCAAAGCGTTTACGTGAATTATAGACCGATTTTCCGAAAACGACCGAGTCGGGCCGCGCAAAATAAACATGCTCAAAAATACACTGAGCGGTTTTGCGTTCGCCGGTGCTTTCTGCGATAAACCGATGCGACTTAATTCCTTCAGAGGTGATTTCGAGGATTTCGCCGGGCTCGATTTCGCGGATGAACTGTGCACCGATCAGATCAAGTGCGCAGGTTTCACTGGCGACAACGTAGCTTACGCTCATCGGTGATTTTATCTGCCCGAGCACTAAAGGCCTGAAGCCGAAAGGATCGCGCACAGCCAACAACCTGTCATGGGCAAGAATTGTAAAACTATAAGCACCTGAAAGATTTTTTAAGCTTTCGGTCAGCGCTGAAACCAAATGATTTGAAGGGTTTTTAGCTAAAAGATGCAGTAGAATCTCAGTGTCATTTGTGGCCTGAAAAATTGCTCCGTCACGTTGTAGTGCTTCGCGCAGTATCGACGCGTTTACAATGTTCCCGTTATGTGCAACTGCGACCGGACCACTTAATAAAATAGAACCAAGCGGTTGAGCATTCGAAACCAGGTTTTCACCGGTTGTCGAGTAACGAACATGGCCGATGGCCGCGTTCCCCGTCAGTTTGCCAAGATTTGTTTCATTAAAAACATCGGCCACCAGCCCAAGTGCCTTATGCATTTTGTGAACCGGCTTCTGATTATTTCCAGTTTCTAAAGTAACGATACCGGCAGACTCCTGCCCGCGATGTTGCATGGCGTACAGGCCAAGATAGGTTAAGCGGGCCGACTCAGGATGATTCCATATTCCGAAAACTCCGCATTCATCCTTCCAAGACGACTTCATATATTTACCATTTTCTGTTGCTGCTCTAAAGTCCGGCCAAAATCATTTCTAAACTGAACCGGATCGAGAGTTGATTGATTACTGAATTTAATTTCATTTGAGCGGGTCTCTCCGACTTTTTTGATTTCAAGCCGGAAATCAGCAAAGAATTCTTTAAGCGTTGCCAGCATACCCGCGGAATCCTCATCCGTCGTGAGAAGAAACTCGTAAAAAGTGTCTTTGAAAAGTTCGTTTTCATCAGGTGAGTCAAAACTCAGATCAAACCCGACTGTACCTTTCGACATTTTTAAACAGGCAATGCCGACTCCGCCTAGGCCCACGGCTTTTATTGCAGATACGGCTATATTCTTTTCTTTCAGAAAACTCTGTAACTTTGTACATTTCTTAATGAATTGTGGTACGTCCTGCGCCGAATCCAGTTTAAATTTTGCAACTTTGTTATCGAGTTGCTCGGTATAAATGTGCGCCTCAACCCAGTTCAACTTTACTGAAATGATAGATTCAAGCGGCGCAGAAAATGAATCCGGAATAATATCTTCAACGCTTTCACGTATACCGACCACTCCGGTTGCCGGCGTCGAAATAATATTTTCACCCAGAGTTTCATTGTAAAAACTGACGTTACCGCTGATCACAGGCGCATCAAGATTTTTGCCGGCTGCGGCAATGGCTTCGACACTGGCAACAAATTCAGACATAATTTCAGGTTTTTGCGGATTGCCGAAATTCAGACAGTCAGTAACCGCCAGAGTTTCTGCACCTTTAATTGCCAGTTGAAATGCGGGATAATAAACGGCATCAAACGCACCGATTTCGGCATCCATCAGCATCACCTCGGGCCTGCATCCGACCGCTAGCCCCAGACCGCGGCCCGAGTAATCAAGCCTTGCAAAGGCCACTGAACTTTCGCAGGCCATCGCAGTTCGGGCACCCACCCGCTGATCAAACTGATTATGAATCCAAGCATGCTGATTGAGTTTAAACTCTTTCATCTTTGCCGTAATCAGCCGTTTAAAATTAAATTTTGAAGATGGCAGTTCCTGCACTTTATTCGGATAAGCCCATTTGCTGTAGGGCCTTTTGTACTGCGGCGCCTTTTCAACAATAAGATCCGGATCTATTTCGGTTAACGTTTCTACGCCCCAGAGCAACTTTACTTTGCGTGCAGCCTGAACTTCGCCAAGCACAACAGCATCAAGACCCCATTTTTTAAATTCATTCTGGAGGTTCTCCAGATTTTTCGGTTCACAGATCAGGAGCATTCGCTCCTGACTTTCAGACAATAAAATGTCTTCTGCCGTCATGGTTGAATCGCGTAACGGAACTTTTTTGAGGTCAATAACCAAGCCGACCTGGCCCTTTGATGCCATTTCAAAACTTGAGCTCGTAAGTCCGGCAGCACCCATATCCTGCATGGCCACTACAAAATCTTTGCGCAGCACCTCAAGGCAGGCCTCAATAAGTAACTTTTCAAAAAACGGATCACCGATCTGAACATTCGGTCGTTTTGATTCTGAGTTCTCGTCGAACGACTCCGAAGCCATCGACGCCCCATGCACACCATCACGCCCGGTTTTTGCACCCACATAAACCACAAGATTTTTATCGCCTTTGGCTTTCGAAAGTGCCATTTTCTGATCTGGCCCGAAATAACCCACATTCAGTGCATTCACCAAAATGTTTTTGTTGTACCGGCTGTTGATGTTAGTCTGGCCGGTTACCGTCGGCACACCGACGCAATTTCCGTAAGAAGAAAGGCCCTTTGCTACGCCATTCATTAAATAAGTCATACGCGGAGCTGCAACTTCGCCGAAACAAAGATAGTTGGCCGACATAATCGGACGTGCACCCATAGTAAAAATATCCCGCAGAATCCCACCCACACCGGTGGCAGAACCCTGAACCGGCTCGATAAAGCTCGGATGATTGTGGCTTTCCATTTTGAAAGCGATTCTTTCTCCGTAGCCAAGGTCAACAACGCCGGCATTTTCGCCATCCATTTCAGGCGTGTTCTGATTACGATAAGAAAATTTCCGCAAATGAATTTTCGAAGACTTATAACTGCAATGCTCGCTCCAGAGCGCGGAAAAAAGCGGCCATTCAACCGCAAAAGGTTCGCGCCCCAAAAGGTTCTTCATCAGAGCATATTCGTCTTCATTCATACGATAGAGCTTCAATTTATCCTGTAAGCTTTGTTCGATCATAAAAAATACATCCCATCCGTTGAACCCATCCAACTGTACAATGCCCGTTCAGGATGCGGCATCAGACCACAAACATTTTTTCTTTCATTGGTAATTCCTGCGATATCAAGTACCGAACCATTCGGATTATCCTCGTACGTCAGCCAGATCTGGCCATTGTCCTGCAGCTTTTTCAGAGTTTCGGTTTCAGCATAAAATTTACCTTCGCCGTGTGCGATCGGAAGCCGAACTATCTGCTCCATCTGAGTGCCAACCGAAAAAGCGGTTTTGTTCTGGATTATCTTTAAGTCGGTCCATTCGTCTTTGAATTTCAGAGAATCATTTCGCAGCAATGCTCCCGGCAGCAACCCCGCTTCACAGAGTATCTGAAAGCCGTTACAAATACCGAGTATCGGTTTTTCCTTTTTTGCGAATTCACGAATTGATTTCATAACCGGCGTCTGCGCTGCCAGGGCTCCGCAACGCAGGTAATCACCGTGGCTGAAACCACCGGGAATGATAATTTTATCGAAGTCGCTTATATTGAACTGATCTTCAAACCAAAGGTATTCGGCCTCAAAAGATTTCGATACAACCCATTTTTTGACATCTTCGTCGCAATTGGTTCCAAGAAATCTTACAACACCGATTTTAGACGTTTTCATTATATACGTTTCCTTACATTAAAATTTCAAATTTTTCGATTAACGGATTATAAAGGCCGCCGTCTTTCAGCATTCTTTCAACATCGGCCCGCGCCTTAGCGGAATCAGAATAATTAAATGTTAACTCTACAAATTTTCCGATCCGACAGTCTGTCAATTCCTGAAAACCATTTGATTTAAGTGATGCTTCAACAGCCCTTCCCTGAGTATCCAGAATAACTTCTCTCGGCATGATCTTAACACCTAACTTCATAACTTTACTCCTTTTAATAATCGCTGATAGACTTCCTGATAGGCTTCTTCAACTGCCCCGAGATCTCGACGGAACCGGTCCTTATCCAACTTCTTATCGGTTTCGATATCCCAGAGTCGCATACAATCCGGACTTATTTCATCTGACAAAATCACCTGCGCGTTTGAATCAAAACCGAATTCTATTTTAAAATCGATTAACTTTAGACCTACATTCTTAAACACCGGAAAAAGCACATCATTAATCTGCAACGCCTGCGTTTTTAGCGTTTGAATTTCGCCCGCTCCGGCCCAACCAAGAGCTATGATCTGTTCGTCATTTACAAAAGGATCATTCAGAGCGTCGTTTTTGTAGTAAAATTCTACGATCGGTTGTTTAAGCGCCGTCCCTTCGGTGATTTCAAGTTTTTTAGCAAGCGAGCCTGCAACAAAATTCCGGACCACAACTTCAAGCGGAATAATTTTTGTACGGTGGACGACCATGAACCTGTCGTCGCGGGTTTCAATCCAGTGATGTTTAATTTTGTGTAGAGTGAGCAATTTGAAAATCAGCGTTGATATTTTACAGTTCAATGCTCCTTTTCCTGCAAATTCACCTTTTTTAAGGGCATTAAATGCCGTCAGACTGTCTTTGTATTCCATCAACAGGATTTCCGGCTGGTCGGTTTTAAAAATTTTCTTGGCTTTGCCTTCGTACAACAGTTCCTGCGTTTTCATCCTACATCCTTCATGCCTTAAAATAAACTTTCATACGTTTTTCAACCATTGCCAGATGTTTCCGGCCCGAAAATATTTCGCTCAGTTCATTTTTTGTAAATAACTTTGCAGCTTTTTTATCTTTCATTATTTTATCTTTTAAATGCTCACCGGGTTTCAAATCGTGAGCCAGTCGCTGCACCAGCAAATAGGCTTCTTCACGGGTCATTTTCTTTTTATCAACAAGATGCAGCAGCAAGTGCGACGAATACAACACTCCACCCAGCTTCTGGGTATTGGCAAACATCACCTCTTTGTCTACATAAAGTCCGGCAACCAGGTTCTTTAATCGCAACGTCATGTAATGGGCCAATTGAAAAGCGTCTGGAAAAACCACCCGCTCAGCCGAAGAATGACTGATGTCCCGCTCGTGCCACAAAGGAATGTTCTCAAGCCCCACTTGCGCGTAACTTCTCATCAGACGCGCAAGCCCGGTAAGATTCTCAGCACTGATCGGATTCTTCTTATGCGGCATAGCCGAAGAACCCTTTTGCCCTTTGGTAAACCCTTCACAGACTTCGGATACCTCGCTGCGCTGAAGGTGCCGAAACTCAACAGCCAGACGCTCGAAACCCGAAGCTAGTAAGGCAAGTGAGTTCAAAACTTCGGCGTGCCGATCGCGTGGAATAACCTGTGTTGCAAATGTTTCAACAACCAACCCCAGCCGGTCTGAAACCATCTTTTCAAATTCAAGCGGTAATGCCGACGAGGTACCGACTGCACCGCTCAGTTTGCAGATACGGATTGTTTCGCGCGCCTGTCTTAGCCGAGCTATATTACGTTCGAGTTCTGCGGAAAATCCGGCAAGTTTAAAGCCAAACGTCGTGATCTCGGCAAAGATGCCGTGAGTGCGACCTGCACAGATTGTTTTTTTATGAAGGCCGGCGAGCTTATTGATTTCTTTTTTCAGTAACCCGGCTTCAGAGATAATTATATCCAGCGCATCGCAGAGCTGAAGACTGAAAGCGGTGTCGAGCACATCCGAGCTTGTAAGGCCGAAATGAATATAGCGTCCGCTCTCTCCGACATTCTCGGCCAGGTTTGAAACAAACGCGATAACATCGTGCTTGGTGGTGGCTTCAATTTCAAGAATCCGTTCGATTTGAAACTTACTTTTCTTTTTTATATCCTGAGCGGCCTTCTTCGGGATCAGACCCATCTCGGCCTGAGCAAGAGCACACTCAATCTCAACTTTTTTCATGTACTCAAAACGGCTCGTGAGCGCAAACTGCTCATTCATCAGTTCAGTAGAATAACGTGCAATCATTGAAGATCCTTTTCGGTGTACAGCGCCCGGTTCTTTTTATTTTTCACTACAAAAATATTTTTTATATAATTATTAATCTTATTCTGGGTCCAGTAGTCAAAAGACGGAAAGACCGAAGCATAGGAAAGATTGTTCAGCTTCAGCTTTTGAGTTACGAAGCCGTCAGCACACGATATCCACCGATTCTGAAGCGGGCCGAGTTCAAATGCCTTCAGCGATTCATTCAGTGCACCGCGGGCTCTTGCGGCCAGAAATTCCATCAGTTCTTCCGATCGGTAATTCGCCGCCGGAACAATCATACTGACCAGCAGTCTGTTGCTTGAGTAACTGCAGATATGCCAATTGTCAAAAACCGTATTGTAATTGGTGTTGTCGATATAAATAAAATCGTGACGAAGATGTTGGTCATGGAGCCGGTATTTTGCGGTAAATTCAAGATTCAGAATGAGATAAGACTGCTTCTGCGGTTTACTCATTATGTTTTGCCGGAGAAGTTGCAGCTTTTCCGTCACCAGTTGATGCCCCTGCACGATCAGATAATCGTATTCGATCGGCTCTTTGCCTTTCAATTGCAGCAAATATTTATTTTTTTTCTTGATAAAGAAAAGAGATTCAATTTCATCGAAGCTGAATTGCTGCTTAGTCGATTTCCGTGCTCCGGTAATTTCATCACCGGTCAGTCGGTAATCGGCAAAAAGATTTTTCTTAAGCATCGTGAATTCATTTTTGATTTTATAAAGTACAGATTTGTGCTGGATTGTATAGAGTGATTCGTCGATTGGAATACAGACGTTGTTTGCCATAATCGGCAGACTGAAAAAATTAAGATTATTTGCCTCAAGACTGTCATTGACGAGATAATTGTCGATAATTTCGAAGTGTTGCTCAAGGACTGTGTTGGTCTTCAGCGAAGTTTTGTCATAGCCAAGGTAAGCCAGTCTCATGCGCAGTACCTGTACGCGAGCTCACGCAGCAATGATTGTTCGGTCCTACGCAGGAACAAATCCGCCTCATTCACTGTCAGGCTCTGGGGCTTTGTCAGTGATTTCTGCTGTAGTATGATCTTTCCTGCATCAACTTCGGCGATAACCCTGTGAATAGTTGCGCCCATGTCGGCGTTATCTGTGTAACTTCGTTCGGCGGAACTGAGGCCGGGGTACTTCGGTAACAGACTTGGGTGAATATTCAGAATCCGATTTTTCCAGAGATCAACAAAGCCGGCCGGCAGAAGTTTCATGAAACCCGCCAAAACCAATAACTCAATCCGGTGTTCCTTAAGAATTTCATGAAGGCTATCGAGACTCATCAGCTTATCCAAATAGACGACTTGCTTACCGAAACGCCGCGCTTTTAACACTCCGGCAGCGATTCGCTTATTGGTAACAACAATTACGACATCGAGTTGATGGTGCATTTCGAGGAGTGCCTGCAAGGTCGAGCCACTGCCGGAAATAAAAACGGCTATCCGCCGGGGTTTTCTAAACCCACTCAACATGATTCTCGTCCTTCGTTTTTTCTTTCATGACTCCGAGTATTTGCGCTTTATAACCAATCTCGGCAAGGCGCTTCACGGCGGTTTCACCCTGACCGGCTTTGATAATGACCATCAACCCCATTCCGCAATTGAAAGTTTCGCGCATATTCTGATCTGAAAGCTCTGCGCGTTTCATGACCTCAATAAAACAGTCGGGAAGTTCCCATTTTGTGATGCTGGCCTTGAGATGTTCCGGCAAAACCCTCGGTAAGTTATCAATTCCGCCACCGGTAATATGCGCCATCGCATGGATTTCAAATTCTTTTTTCAGGATTATCGCGGCCTCAACATAAAGCCTAGTCGGTTCGAGCAGCCACTGTTTATATTTATCGTATTCGGCTTCAAAAACTTTTCTGATAAGTGAATAACCGTTACTGTGAAATCCCGAACTTTCCAGACCAAGCACGGTATCTCCGGTTTCGACCAGATGCGGACCCCACATTTTTTCTTTATCAACTACGCCGACAGAAAATCCCGCGCAGTCAAAATCCCCTGGCTGATAGACGCCGGGCATCTCGGCGGTTTCGCCGCCGATGAGCACCAAATGAGAATTTTCACAAGCACGCTTTACACCCGTCAGAAAATTTTGCGCGTTGCTTATTTCGAGTTTTCCGGTGGCATAGTAATCAAGAAAAAACAGCGGCGTTCCGCCCGTACAGATCAGATCGTTGGCGCACATCGCGACTAGGTCCTGTCCGACAGTTGAGTAGTCATTGAAATAACTCGCAAGTTTTACTTTGGTTCCGACCCCGTCGGTACATGAGACCAGTACCGGATGTTTCATGTCGTGGAACTTTCCGTCAAACAAGGCTGCGAAGCCACCGATGCCGGAGATGACACGCTTTCGGTAATCGGGAACGTCGGATTTTGCGAAATTTTTGTTTGGACCGGAGTCTGCCGTGTCTGGAGGGCTTTGAAGCCACGATACTAAATCATCACCAGCCTGAATGTCGACACCACTTTTTTTGTAGTCGATCAAGGATTCCTCCGAAGTTGTATAGCTTGTAAATTACCAGTCACATAAAGGAATGAAAACCCATTTTTTGTTAACGCTTCAAGACTAAAGCAGAGTTAAATTACAAGTTTCACTGCAACTCTTTTTTAACTTACCATACACTAAGAAGGTGCAATTTATTTCTGTGAAGAAACTCATTTTATCATTTCTGCTTGTAAGCTCAATTCATCAGCATGCCTTTGGACAAAATGCCGATATTGATGAAGGATTTGACCCCTTTTCTGACTACAATGAAACTGAATCTTCCGCAGAAGAAGAAGCCGATATTAATTTTTTCAAGAATGGCCGTTTTCTTACGCTCGGACTAATGCTTGGGTATCAGGGGTTTACCGACGGTTTTTCGCAGGGCTATACTGCCGCACCTTCATGGGGGTTTCAGTTCAGCTATTTCTTTGATCTGCAGATCGCAACATCACTTAGTTATTCAATTTCGGATCACGCGGTTGATTTCAGCAGCTATAACGATGCCAATTTTACGAGCCTGTCTGAACGCTATACAGGCACTGTGAATATTCAGACTTTCGATCTGAACGTAAAGTATTACTTTAACACTGAAAACGTAACCCGTGGATTAGCCGACCTGAATCCTTATATTTTGCTCGGAGTAGGTCAGTTTATCCGAACTTATAATTTATCCAAAGCTCTTCCACTTGAGCCCGATAAGCCGGTCGGATTCAAAATCGCAAGTGGAATTGAGATTCCGCTGATGCGGCACCGGGCCTATCTTGGTCTTCAGGCAACCTATCATTATGTTCAGTTCCCCGATGAAAAT
Organism: Bdellovibrio sp.; assembly: GCA_031408135.1. GTDB lineage: Bacteria > Bdellovibrionota > Bdellovibrionia > Bdellovibrionales > Bdellovibrionaceae > Pseudobdellovibrio. The sequence goes on from JANOJH010000595.1 coordinate 13,604, forward strand.
AACGACCGGATCGAGGAAATTAAAACCGGCCAGCCAGAACCCGTGCTTAGTCCGGTGCGACCACGACTAAACGGTGATATATATGAATTAATCACGAGTATCGGCGTGAATTTCTAACGTTTTTCGCTTGTTCTGGTCATGCAGACCTGCTCGCCGTTTTCGCCTTTATAGCAGACTTTATCAAAATGCTCATGTTGTGACGTCGTTGCATCTGCACCTTTAGGAATCAGGTTGGCCATATTCGCAGTTGCGATGTTGCGTGGTTTCCCAATGGATTGCCCCATCATTATTCCGATTCCGAGAATCAAAAATACAACGAAAGCTATGAAGAGATTTTTTTTCTGCTGATTTGCCAGGTCTTTTAAGGGCTGATTCAGATCCTTATAAACCGCAATGAAATTGTTCGACTCACCAACCGGGGCTATGGGCCGCACCTCGCGGACTGCCGGCGGAGGATTTGTAAATTTGACTGCCTGATTCGAATTTTTGACTCCGACCTTTGTTACTGCTTTGCTCATACCCACTTATCGGTACACCGGTGCCGGACTTTTAGCCCTTGTCTCACATTGAGAATTTCAGACGAAAAGGCCGATAAAAAGCATTAAAAGCCCCGCGATAATAACGCTTGGGACTGCCCATTTCAGAATGAAAATCCAATGGGAATACATGGCAATACTGGTCGGAAATTCTTCGTTCACAAAAAGTTTTTTGCGGTCGGCTTCGGTGAGGGTTTTGAAGAAAATGATCACCATACCCAGCACCGCGATCGGTAACATAATGTTAATCAGTGTTGAGTCGAAAATTTCAATCACACTACGGCCCAGAATTTTAACTTCCTTGAATATCGTGCCTGAAAATGCCGGAAACACTGTCATAATCAGAATCACGATCATCGATAAAAATGCGGCCAGCGGCCGTTTCATATCGGGCCTTTTCTCGGTAAGGTTGGCCGTAATGGTTTCAAGCAGCCCGATGCTGGCATTAAGCGCAGCTAGCCACAAAAACAGGAAGAAAATAAGCCCGAACAGTATTCCGCCTTTGATCGAAGATAAAAATTCCGGCAACACATCAAACACCAGGCTTGGATCGGTTGCTAATTGTTTTGAACTCGAAAAAGCAATCGGAAATATCAAGAGCACGGCGATAATTGAAATCAATGTATCGACAAGTGTTACGCGCCAGCCGATCGTCGGGAGATGATCCTCATTTTTGAAATAGCTGCCAAAAGTAACCATCGTTCCAAAGCCAAGTGAAAGCGTGAAAAAAACATGGCCGACAGCGTGGCCAAGCGATCCCCAGCTCAGTTTGGAAAAATCCGGATAAAACAGGAAACGTAAGACTTCCCGTGTTGATTCCAATGAAAGCGAACCGATCAGTAATACAACCACCAGCAATCCGAACAGCGGAAGTATCGAGGAGATTCGTTTTTCAACACCTTCACCGAAACCTTTAACCACAATAATGGCGGCAACCAGCAAATGTACACTCGCCAGCATAAATTGCAGCCAGCTGTTCTGCAGAAACACATTGACCGAAATACTTTTTAAATAAAAGCCGGAATCCGATTGAAACAAACTCATGATAAACTGAGTCAGATAATGCAACACCCAACCGCTGATCACCGAATAGTAAGAAAGAGTCACCGCACTAATAAACAAACTGAACCAACCGAAAATATAGTACTTATTCTTGGACTGAGTGGAAATGTGGCGCGTAACCGCAAGGATACTGGTTCCGGTAAAACGGCCGATCATCAATTCCGAAATCAGGAGTGCAAGCCCCAGCGTGAGTGCTAAGAAAACGTAAAGTAGTAAGAAGGCGCCGCCGCCGTTTTCGCCGACGATGTAAGGAAAGCGCCAGAGGTTACCGAGGCCGCAGGCACTGCCGATCGCCAACAGATAAAATGAAAACCTGTTTTTAAACGACGATCTCCGTCCGGCCATTTAACCTTCGCTCTTCTTGCTGGATTTCATACAGAAAATACGGATCGGAATCCCGTGCAAATCAAATTTTTCCTTCAGATTCTTAATCAAAAACCGCCGGTAGGAATTCGTCACGCCATCAGGATGATTAGCGAAGGCAATGAAAGAAGGCGGAACTTGTTTAGTCTGAGTCAGGTAATAGAATTTAACATTCGTAATGCCATAGACCGGCGCCGGCGCCTGGCGAATCGTCTCAAAGAAGAAGTCATTCAGATCTGAAGTTGAAATTCTCTGATTTAATTTGCTACTTACGGATTCAATCATTTTAAAAAGATCATTGATGCCCGCTCCGGTTTTAGCCGATGTAAATACAACGGGCACATCCACGAAGAAATGAAATTCTTTAAGAACCTGCGCTCTGAATGTTTCGCGGTATTTCGGCACTTCTTCAGCTGCAACATCGGATTTATTGGCAACGATAATAACGCCTTTGTGATCTTCGAGAATCTGCTGCATGATCTTGGCATCCTGCTCGGATGGGCCGGTATTGCCATCAATGACCAACAAAACAATATCAGACCGGCGAATCGATTCCTGACTCTTAAAAGCCGCAATAATTTCGATATCATCTTCGCGTCGCGAGTGGCGGCGTAAACCTGCTGTATCAACGATAATGTATTTCTTTTCATTGTAAACGAACGGAGAGTCGACTGAATCAACCGTTGTTCCGGCAACATCCGAAACCAACATTCGGTGAACTCCAAGCAGACAATTGCACAGCGAACTTTTGCCGACATTCGGCTTGCCGACCATGGCAATCTGCATACCTTCTTTCAGGGTCTCTTTTGCATCTGGAATGATCTTGTTGATCCACTCCATCACCTCGGCAACGCCGCGGCGTTGTTCGAAGGAACAGGCTACCACATCAAGGCCGAACTCATGAAAATCGGCTTTTGCAATATCGTCCTCGTGATGCTGATCTACTTTATTGATAACAAGCAAAGTGGGGCGCCCTGTCTGTTTAGCCAGCTTAATGATGTCTCGATCTTCGGGCAGCATGCCGGAACGGCCATCCATAACGGCGATAATAAAATCCACCGAATGTAAAAAATCGGTCACCTGTTCTTTGATCAGTTTTGAAAAAAGATCCTGCGCTTCCGTTACCCCGCCGGTATCGATCAGGTCATATTTTTTTCCCCAGACATCCGCTGGTGAAATAATAATATCCCGGGTAACACCAGCCTGATTTTTAACGACTGACTTGCGCGAATCGGTAAGAATATTAAACAAGGTCGACTTACCTACATTGGGGCGGCCGATAATCGCCACTTTCGGCGAAATTAGACTGAATTCACTATTTTCCATCGACAATATACCCCAGCTCTTTCATAAATTGCTGCTGGTCAAACCAGTTTTCTTTAACAACAACTTTGAGTTCCATAAATATTTTCTGATCCATTAATTTTTCGATCTCAGTGCGGCTTTCCTGACTGATTTTTTTTATAACCTGAGCACCTTTCCCGACCACAATCGGTTTATGGCTGTCTTTTGAGACCATTACATCCACATAAATATGCGGACACGGTTTTGCATTTTCATCAAACTTGCGTACCTGCACCGCCAGTTGAAACGGAATTTCATGCTCGAGATTTTCAAAACATTTCTCACGAACAATTTCAGCCACAAGCTCACGGACATTCTCGGTCGTATAGAGTTCCTTATCGTACAGCGGCGCGGGCGAAACCGGCAACAAAACTTCGATTTCCGCAAGAATCAGCTTGCGGCCTTCTTCGCCGTCTTTAAGACAAGACACCTGCAGACATTTTACACCCAACTCTTCAACCATCGACTTTACAATCAGAATCCGGTGTGCCTTATCACTGACGTCGGTTTTTGTGATGACCGCCATCCAGGGTTTGTGTGAATTTTTAACGAGGTTGATAACTTTTTCGATTGCGTCTGAATCTTTCTCATCAATGCTGAGTACAGCTAGTAGCGCATCGCTTTCCCTGATGACTTCGAGAGCTTCTTTTTCAAGAAAGGCATTCAGCCCTTTTTCAGCTTTGACCAAACCCGGCGCATCGATGAAGACAACCTGCGAGTTGGCGTTGTTGTGTTACCGAGAATCCGGCGACGCGTGGTCTGCGGCTTTGAAGTAACAATTGAAACCTTCTGATCAATTAAAAAATTCATCAGCGTGCTTTTGCCCGCGTTGGGTTGACCTACTAATCCTATAAATCCTGCTCGATAAGACATGTGTTTCCTTTTACTACTCTTTTAAAGTTTTCATTAATTCATTTAAATAAAGTTCGGCCGCTTTTTGTTCTGCAATTTTTTTGCTTGCACCGTCAGCCCGGGTTTTTTCGGTATCCTGTAATTTCAACGAAACCAAAAACTTCGGTTTGTGTGAGGGACCGCTGGCCAGCACAACTTCATACACCGGAGTACCCAGATGATGCTTCTGGGTCAGCTCCTGCAACCGTGATTTATAATCCTGGGTATAGGCGGCATTTGTTGCCCCGAAAAAATCGTCACGTGAGTACTGTTTGAGAATCCAGATTCGCGCGGCATCAGGGCCTGCATCGTGATAAATCGCTCCGATGATGGCCTCGATCGTAGAACCCTGAATTCGCGGGTTCAAGTGATTCCCCTGTTTAATTTCGCCCGGGCCGAACTGCATGTAGTGTTCAAGCTCAAATTTTTTGGCAATTTCAGCAAGTTT
>JANOJH010000515.1:0-1392 GCA_031408135.1 Bdellovibrio sp.
GCTTTGCCGCGGTTATTAAACAAAACGGGATCTTTTAAGCCAAGATTAGCGGCATTGGTATAATCCTGAACTGCCCCAGGTAAGTTCCCCATTTTAAATTTGGCATCGCCTCTGTGGTAGAATGCGCTTGCAAGCTTCGGATTTTTTTCCAATGCTACCCCAAAATCCGTGAGTGCATCTTCAAGCTCTGCGTTTTGCAGCTTACAATAACCCCGCATATCAAACGCCAACGCTTCAGCATATCCACTATCGATAGCACGATCTAAACTTGCACGAGCGGCTTTGTAATTTTCAATGTAGAATTCGCTGGCACCCTTTCGGTAAAACACATTTGCAGATTTCTCACCAAGTTCAATGGCTTTGGCTAAATCAGGAAGTGCCTTCTCATAATTTTTCATTTCAAAATAAGAACCTCCGCGCGAAGCAAATGCAAGTTTCTCGCTTGCACCTCCTTCAATTGCTCTATTCAAATCTTCTATGGCATCTTTATAATTTTTCATGTTGTACTTGGCAACACCCGACATAGCATACTCTTCCGGGCCTCCTTCGCGGTTGGCAATCACAAGGGCAAAATCAACCACAGTCTTTGGCCAATCACTTAACTGGTAATTTGCCGTTCCACGGTTTTTCAAAGCTTGCCCATAATTATTTTTTAATTGTATAGCCCGCGTAAAGTCTTCAATGGACTCTTTTGGCATGCCTCCACTTAATTTTGCTTTACCACGATTATTGAAAATTATCTCGTTGTTCAGGCCAAGCTCAATTGACTTGTCGTATGATTCAATGGCACCTTTGAAATTCTCATTCTTAAAACGACCATTGCCTAACTGAAAATATAATTCCTTGTCTTTACTGCCAAGATTTGCTGCCTTTTCTAAATGTGGCATCGCCTCTTTATTTTTCTGCTGCTGGCTATAGGCAAGACCCAGGTATTCATAGGTATTCAAATCAGGCTCTCCATTTTGAACAACTTTTTCCAGGTCTGAAATCGTAAGTGAGTAATCATTTGTGAGAAAGGCTGACTTACCACGCCTTTCATAAACATGTATTTCTTTTTCTCCGGCTCCTTCAGCGGCAGTAAGAGACGTGATCGCACCTTTATAATCCTTGTCTATAAAACGAAGATATCCAAGGTATAAATTTACTTTACTGTCCTTGACTCCCGCCTTCACTGCATTTTCTAAAAAGAGTTTAGCGGCATCATTATCTTTCAATTGGTATTTACTGATTCCCAATACTTTCAGTATTTCTGGAGATTCACCTTCTTTTTGTCTTATCAGATCAAGGTCTTCCACTGTTCCAGAATAATTTGCCACACTAAACCGAGCCATGCCCCGATTACCTATGGCCTTATAATAATCACTTTTAAGAGCAATAGCTTTATCATAATCG
>JANOJH010000629.1:0-1604 GCA_031408135.1 Bdellovibrio sp.
TCAGAAAGGGTTCCCACGAAACTTTAGCTTCAAATCCCTTTTGCGATGTCTTTCCTGCATTGATGAAATAATCTGCGTTATCGGGCGTACGCTGAATGACGATCGTTTCACGCAATTGAAAATTGTAAGTTGTCAAGTCAAAAACCAAGCTTTGAAAGGCATTTCCCTTTATGCCCACCTCATAACTAACTCCTCGCTCAGGGTTCAAATCATTGTTGAAGTTGCCAGTTGAAGGTCTGACTTCCGCCAATGATGGGGGTGAAAATCCATGGCTAACGCTACTATAAACTGAAAACGGATATTTCACTTTTTTTAACTTAATTTTCTTTAGCAATGCAATGCGCGGAGAAAACTGAGGATCAAACTTGCGATCTTGAATGACAGTTGCCGGGGCCGATCGTTCGAAGTGATACTTCAAAAAATTATAACTACCCCCTATCGTCAGATAAAATTGTTTGGGCAAATCCAATTCCGCTTGCGCAAAACCAAGCAGTGCCCTTGAGGTAAGCGTATCGATCGTTTGAATGTTAGTCGGAGATCCTTTGTCATTGCCATACACTTCCACTGGTGAATAGAAATATTGAAACTCGCCCCCAATGGTAATCTTACCTTGCCAGTTTGTCTTATTAAACCTGTATTGCGTTTCGCTTCTGCCGCCAACGTTGTTTTCCGCGCGCACTTCAACGTTCCGAATACTTGGATTTTTAAACTGGGTGAATGAACCGTAAATGCCGGTGCGTGTAACCCATGCTTCGTTCCAGTGTATATGGTGAACAAAGCCGAGATAAGAAGTATTATTTTCAACCGCAGCCATCTGTTCAACTGCACCGGGTTGAGTGGCCGTAGCGGGCCGTGCTTGTCGCGGATCCAAATCATATTGGGCTTTAGTGAGACCCCCGGGAGTTTCATAATTTAAACGAGACACAAAAAATATTCCTGATAAGGTACTTTTTTTACTGATGGCCGTAATCCCTTCAATCTGTGAAGCCAGTCTGGACATTGCTGTTTGTTCACGATAACCACTGGAATGCTGTTGGGCAATGGACATTTTTAGAATACTGTTTTCTTTTCCAACTTCATATGATCCCCTAAACCTGTTCAACCCATAACTGCCTCCTGTATATTCTGCTGTCAGGTTTGTTCCTCTTTTCAATAAAGAATTCAACAGCACCACGCCACCAGTTCCGGCACCGTATAAACTTGCACCGGGCCCTTTAATGATTTCAATGTTGTTGATTGAATTAAAATCCAAACTGTTGAGGTAGGTGTTCCCGCCTCCATCAGTAAGAGGCAAACCATTCCAATACACTTTTACATTTCGCACACCAAAAGGCGATCGCAGTGTGCTGCCGCGAATGGACAAGCGATAACTTCCTGGCGAACGTTCTTCCATGCGAACACCAGGAACTGTGTTGAGGGCAGGTAACAAAGAGGTGTTATTGAACCGGGTCAATTCGATTGAGTCGATGACTGCTATTGCGGCTGGCACCTCACTCAATACGCGCTCCGATGCAAATGCCTTCACTACCACTTCATCCAACCTGCGAACAGAATCTTTATCCGCTTGCTCTTGTGCTACGGCCTGAAAAAGAATTAAACTAAAA
>JANOJH010000640.1:0-1366 GCA_031408135.1 Bdellovibrio sp.
ATTTAGTTATGAACGTCAGGTGAGAGCCTGACGTTTTTTTTCTTATAGAATTTTAGAATATTTTAAAATAACAACAAAAATTGTGGAAGAATGTGTTGAGACTATTAACTTTCAAAATCATGAGAAACTATTATCGCGTCATGCTTGGTGCCAAAAGCGCTCACGCAGAAGAATGCTTTAAGGGAAATTTTATTGGGACCGATTTTGGTATCAAAATGGATCTTAAAAACGAGCTGCCTGAGAACTGGCGTGAATTCAACCACAAGTTCATTCCTCTTTATTTGAAAGATCGCCCTGGTAAAACAAAGATTGCTGCTGGTTTGGCATGCGGAGCTTTATGGACGGTATCAAAAGGAATAAACAACGGGGATATTGTTTTGTGTGCGAATGGGCAGGGTGGATATTATGTTGGTGAAGTAACGGGAGACTACATCTATCGTCCAGGAGAAATTCTGTTCCATCGAAGACCAGTTCAATGGTACTCAAATGTTATTGAGCGAGTTTCAATGAGTGAAGGTCTGAGGAATTCATGCGGCACTCCTGGAACTGTAAGACATATAGAACGTTTTGCTGACGAGATTGAACAACTTATTGCGGGTAATCGAACACCTGTAATCATTTCTACTGGAGTACAAATTGAAGATCCCTCGGTTTTTGCACTTGAGAAGCATTTAGAGGATTTTTTAGTCCAAAATTGGAAACAGACAGATTTGGGAAAGAAGTACGATATCTATGAAGAAGAGGGTGAATTGGTTGGACAACAATATCAAAGCGATACTGGCCCAATTGATATTCTTGCTATCAGCAAAGACAAAAAGGAATTACTTGTTGTTGAATTAAAAAGAGGAAGGGTAAGTGATAGCGTAGTTGGTCAAATACAACGTTACATGGGTTATGTCACTGAGGAGCTAGCCGAAGACGATCAAATTGTGAAAGGGATTATTATTGGATTGGAAGATGACATTCGAATCAGAAGAGCATTGTCGGTTGCAAAGAATATAGAATTCTATAGATATGAAGTCAGCTTTAAGCTTTTTAAAGGGTAAAGATTAGATAACACTAGTTTAGTTGTGCTATCAGGTCTTCCGACCTGACGCATTCAGATTCTCTCACACGCAAAACGTCATTCCAGACATGGCCACTAAAATGTATTTCATTGTATCTGCTCCGGTACTCATCTGGATCGCGGGTGCAGGTTGAGATACTCGTTCGCTTTGCTCTTTTAAATTTTTGCTGCCCCGCGATGACGTTTCATAGGATAAGAAAGCAGATACAACATAATCGAAGTGTCAGTCCGGGCAAGCACATGTCTAGCTACAATGAACTGAAAGTTATATGACCCGGAATCCAGTAAAGTAAAGGCGAA
>JANOJH010000699.1:0-1543 GCA_031408135.1 Bdellovibrio sp.
CCCCACGATCAACGGAACCGAAAAACTTGAAAGACAGAAAATAAAAATCATAAAAAAATTCATTACCAGATCGGCTTTCAACAACGGAAAATAAATTTTTCGGAAAAAACTCATCCGACCCAGCGAATACACTTCACTGATCAGCGGTAGGCTACCCAGCTTATCTCGGGTTGCACCGAACAGCAAAAGGGTGGCAAAGCCCAGATTGATGAAAACAAACAGTATGATAATACCAAGGCTTCCCATCGGATAGGGATTAATCACTGAAAACGCTATCAGTATCGAATATAGCACCGGCAGAATCTGCGGCACTATTAGCAGGCGGAGTGCAATCTTCTGAATGCGATCAGGTAACAGAAAAAGCCCCTGACTCATCGGGATACTAAGCACTAGGGCTATTGCGGCGGTTAAACCAGACTGCATCAGCGAGTTTTTAATCGCCCAGAACATTTCGGGAAAATTCAGATCAAAAGAAAATTCGTAAACCGACAGAAATATAAAATAGGGTATCAGAAAGTAGAGCAGAAGTCCGAATCTCAGAATTTGCTTCGGCTTAAATTCCTTCATTCTTACGGATTTCCGACCAGGTATTTATCCATTTTTCAATTTTATTTTGATCGTAGAATTTGACCGGCAGGGTTTTGTAAACTTTGATTGCATCAAACGGCGTGGCTTCTTTTACCCGATCAATCACGGGCAGCATATAGTTCTTACTCATGATTATTTTCTGCGCCTCTGGCGTCAGCAGAAAATTGACGAACATTTCAGCGGCTTCGCAGTTTTTACAGGTACTCGGAATTCCTGCAAATTCTACCTGTACAGGCAGTGGCTCGGTGGTTTCGATACCTAAAAACTGATCGTCATTTTCTTCCAGCAGATGATAAACCGGAGAGGTCACATAAGAAAATACCAGATCGGCCTGATTATTTTTAAATAATCCGTAAGAGGCCGACCAACTCGGCGAAAAGCTGTGGGCCTGCTTCATAAGGCTCTTCAGGAATTTAACGGACTCCTCATTACTTCGGGACTCAAATACCCAAACCAGAAACTGCAGCCCGGGAGAACTCGTGCGCGGGTCTTGCAAAGCTATTTTGCCTTTTAATTCGGGATTCAGCAGATCCTTAAGCGAATTTACCGAATACTTGAGATTCTTACGGGCAATCAATGTGAGCGGCGCCCAATCGTAAGGAACAAAATTCTTTTCATTCGCAACCTGTAAAACACTGTTCACGAATTTGACATTGCCGGTGCGATCGATGTCATTCCATTTAATTTTACCGGCAGAGCGTGCGATATCGAATTGGTCAAGACCCAAGACAACATCCGCAAGAGAACTTTCGTTTTCAAAGTTTATTTTTTGAATCGTCATCATCATGTCGGAGGTTTCAATAAATTCAATCTTAAAAATATTCTGCCGTTCAAAAAGCTCTTTAAGCTTTGGCCCCGGACCCCATTTAGCCACAAAAGAAGATGAGGCATAAATATGAATTTTTTTATCGTCGAAATTCTTAACCTGATCACTCTTATTATAAAAAAACAACGA
>JANOJH010000736.1:0-4913 GCA_031408135.1 Bdellovibrio sp.
CGAAGGCTCTGGTTACCGGAATGAAGTACAATGAGGTCTTCGGTAAGATAAAGGTAAATGGGCCCCGCGATAAGGAACTACTTAAAAATATTCTTGAAACATACGGTGAAAAAAAGATTCCTGTGCCGGTAATTAATGGAAATGTTCTGACTTTTATCAACGATAACGTTAAATTAGAAATTGAATTTGTCGACTACATGCATGAAAAATTCAAAGTTAACGGTTATGAGGCCGACTTCAGTAACCATAAAACCCTTTCAGATAAAATAGAGTACGCCACGCGTATACTTAAAAGTAAGAAACAATATTCATTTTTCGGTCTAAAAAATTCAGTACTGATGTCGTCGCTTTTCCAGGTTAAAGAAGCAGAGGCACTAGTACCCCTCGTTTTGTGGGGCGCCGTACTTTTAGTAAACACCGCAGCCTGGGGGCGTGTCGCTTATGTTTTAAATAGTGGTGGTAAACTCGATGTGTACGATCAAATGAATGTGGGCATTGTAACTGAGGCCAATAAGTGCAAAAGGGACGCAGAAACCGCCGACACAATGGATGATATTGTTGGCAATGGTTTCAATTGCGACAATATTAGTGAATTTAAAATGAAAATCGGCGATCAAGAATGTTTCTCAACAGAAAGCCATCCTAATCACACATTGACCGGCAGTATGAAAGCCTGCTGTGCTAAAAACAAAAAAGAATGTACCAAAAAATATAACGAAGCTTTTTCAATCAAGGGAGCGACTGTTCCGGCGTCAAAAAATAGTAATGGTGTCTACCGGAGTAATTAGTTAATCGGAAGCGTCTCACTTTTAGACAGTGAGGTGCTTTTTTCACGTTTGAAAGCCCCAGTTCTTCTGTAATTATGGATATTTGGAATAGAATGTGCAATTCATTCTGAACGCTACCAAGGGGTTCACGTGAATTGTTGGAAATTTGCAGTTATCGCCATATTAATTTTGAATTCGGGCGCACATGCCGGAATCGAACTCATCGAAGCCAACTCTCCGAAGCTTGTCATCAAAGCGCCACTTTCAGAGAATCGCGATGCCCTGATCACTGTTGCCGAATCGCTCACTACCACGCCGGCAGAAATTGCCAAACTCATTAATTCAGAAGCTAATAAAAATTCAGACATTCTTCTGAGCACCGACCAGGAAAGCGTGATGGAGGCGGCCTTCCGAGCTACCGCAAAGCCAGGCGACAAACGATTATTACGACTCATACCTATCGGCAAACTTGCAAGTGCTTCGCAAAAAATTGCATCTGGCTTCAACGCTTATTACGCCCGTGCAAAGCAGACAGTCCTGCATGACCGTATCGGGCTAACGGTCCTTACGATTACAGTTGGCTTTGATACGATGATCTGGATCCATTCGGCTTCGCTCGACATTCATCAAAAAACCAGTATGGTTTTGATGAATCTGGTTATGGCCGCTTCTTTCGGGCTTGATCGCGACCTCTGGACAAAAATGACCGGTCCGTTAAAGAACAAATTAATTTCGGTATTTGACCGATTTCTTGTCGGAGAAAAATTGACTGCAGTTAAGGTGTTAGGAAGTCAGTTTCTGGCTAATTTTGCATTCGGGGTTGCCGTGCAAACTGTACGAACCGGACTGTTGTCACTTGATCACATTTCAGATGTGGTCACGACGATGGATTACTGGACGACCGCCGCCAAAATCGGCGGGCTCTTTACTCTGACTGCATTTGCCTGGACGGAGTTATACGGCTCGATAGACAATGAAAAAAATCCCGTTGCAAAAATGATGATGAAGCGGGTCAGTGAACTACGGTGGCTGATACTTTCGCAGTTGGCAAGTGTCAGCATGGTTCTGCAACCGCATATTTATGGCCAGGTTCCGATTGTGACTTTTATCGTTCACGGAATTGTCGGCCTGGTTGTGCTCTCGCACGGGAACGTGATTATCCGGTTTCTTGAAAACAACACATTTGTGAACCGGATCTATAAAAAAGTTCAGACTTTCGAAAACTTCATTAATGATGGTCTTCAGTTTAACTCGAGAAAGCCGGTCATGAGCTGCCACAGCCTTTTTGCAGGCTGATCCTTAAATAAGTTCTGCTGCGGCTACAACCGCGTCGGAATCGATACCATGCTTGCGATAAAGTTCGATCGCATTGTAAGCGCTTTGGCCGAACTCCCCATGCACACCCAACGATTTTACTTTAACGTTGATACCGTTTTGCACCAATTGGTGAGTAACAAAAGCCCCAAGCCCCAATAAGACCTGATGATCTTCGTTGGTGACCATTCGGCCTTCGCATTTTTGCAGCAGCGGCTTCAGCGTTTCGAGGTCAATTTTATTCAGACAATTCTGATTCACGACGATTGAACCGATTTTCAGGTTTTTAAGTTTTTCGGCTGCCAGCAGGGTTTCGCCAACAAGTGAACCCGTAGTTAACAACAGTACATTTTTACCCTGAATCGTGTTGTCTTTCAGAACCTGCGGCACTGCAGGTTTGTAGTCATGCGAAACGCCATCGACTTTAAAAGTCTTCGGGAAGTTTTCACGCCCTAAAAAGAATATTGCCGAGTGAACTTTTCTACCTGCAATACGGTCAGCTGCAAACTTTTCAATGACTTGCCCCATTAGTTTCTCGGCCTCTTCACTGCTGGAAAGCGAATAAAGATCAACTCCCGGAATTGTTGCCAGCATCGACATATAGCTTAAACCCTGATGAGAGGCGCCGTCAGCAGCATCCTGAAAACCCGTGTGTGAGAACACGCCGATGATCGGTGCTTCTGAAAGCATCGCCATCGTAATCGGTAACGCACCTTTTGTAACCCCGAACTGTGCGAATGTATCCACAACCGGAATAAATCCCTGTTTTGAAAGTCCAGCCGCTGTTGATATCATATTACTTTCAGCAACGCCGACGTCTATCGCGGCATGCGGAAATTCTTTTCTGAAGCCTGCAACTCCGGTTGAGCCCGGCAAATCCGAGGTAACTGAAATGACCGGAAGTCCTTTTTTAAACGCTGCGACCATGGCTTTAGAAATTCCGATCTGGATTTTTTCACCCGTATCCGGAACCGCAGTTGCTTTAATTTTATTTTCAATAACAACAAGTTCATCGATCCAAGTGTTGAATAAAGCCGGCGGTGTAGCATCGCCGTAAATTTCTTTTAAGAAGGCCGGTAGCTCAGTGGGTGATTTGCACGGGAAACCATGGCCCCCGCTGGCCGAATCTGCGGTCTTCTTGGTTCCAATGCCCTTTATGGTCTTAGCCCAAACTGCCACCGGAATTAACGGATTAGCTTCTGCCGCACTCATCGCCTGTTCAAGGGCCGTTGTACATGCCTGAAGGTCGTTGCCGTTTTCGACGCGGATTACTTTCCAGCCGAGTGCCTCGAGCGAGTTAAAAGTTGGCACCATCGAAAACGCGTCCTGATCGATACGTCCCGACAATTTTGTATTGTTATCCGTGATGATGAGTACAAACGGAGCCAGCTTTCCTTTTTGAGCTAAACCCGGTACGGCAGCAAGAGCTTCTTTTGCTTCGCCTTCCATCGCGGCGCCATCCGATAACACGCAGAATGTTGTGCGGTCACTGCGGCCTGCTAATTTATCCGCAAGGGCCAGGCCCTGTGATTGCGGAAACGCTGAACCCAAAGGTCCGTTACTCAGGTAAACGCCTTCTTCAAAGCAGTGGACTTCACCGTGACCGGTTAGTCCGCTTTCAATCGAACGGAATTTTTTCAGTGAATTCAGATCAAGCCCCGCCATGCCGTAATTGGCCTTTAAAGCGTAGAGTCCGTTTTCGCAGTGCCCGGCATCGTTAATGATGTGGGCGATATCAAACCAATTTTTCTTTTGAAGTTCAGCTTTTTTGAAAATGATTGCATGCAGACCCGACATCAATTCAGCCAGCGCGGCCGGTCCGCCATAATGCGAAGCTGCTCCGCCAAGAACGGCAAACATGTCCATCAGTGCAACCAATGCCCTGGTGGCCTTGGGATCGGCTGCAGGAACCTCGCTGCCATTCTGCAATTTAATCTGGCTTGCAAACTGGGGCTTTTTATTTTCATGTCCGCATAACTTAACTTTGATTTGAAGTGGCTTAATTTGTGTCATACCTATTTTTTATGTTATTCGGTTGAGCTGTTCAATTAAAAAGGTCGATCTCACCCCGCATTCAGATCTAAATACTGCTTGCTGACCGGTAAATACAGAGACAAACTTGTTTTTAATGCAAAATAATTTATCACTTCAACAAATACGTCTGCTCCCGAAAATTGATCTGCACCGTCATTTGGACTGCTCAATGCGCTGGAGCACACTTCTGGAAATTGCGACAACTTTAAAACTGGATTTTCCGAAAAATCCCGAACTTCAAAGCCGGCATTTTCTCGTAACCGAACCAATGGTTAATCTTGAAGCTGTTCTCAACAAATTCTTAATTGCGCAGAAAGTTCTGGCCAGTGAAGAAATTTTAGAACGCCTGGCATTTGAAGCCTGTGAAGATGCTTTCAACGACGGCGTCCGCATCGTCGAGTTCAGATATGCCCCAACCTTTATTTCCGATGGTCATCCGGGGTTGAGTTTCGAAAAAATTCATCAGGCGTTTCTGAAAGGCCTCACGCGGGCCGAAGCGCAAATGCCGATTGCCACTGGCCTGATCTGTATTCTTCAGCGGATATTGCCTTTACCCAAAGTTGAGCAGGTTACGCAATTTGCGATTGAAAACAAAAATACTTTTCTGGCACTGGATCTGGCCGACAACGAAGAAGGTTATGAACCAAAGTATTTTGCAAAATATTTTGAAGCCGGCCGGAAAGCCGGCTTGCGCACAACCATCCATTCAGGCGAAGCGCCAAACCCGAGTGCCTGCGAGTGGATCAGAGACTCAATCGAAATACTCGGCGCTGAACGCATCGGCCATTTTGCGCATCT
>JANOJH010000794.1:0-3998 GCA_031408135.1 Bdellovibrio sp.
CCGACCTCGAAAAACTTGCGATCGATGTTTATTATTTCAAGCTGGCAACAGTTAACTTCGATAAAGGCCAGCTTGATCAGGCGATCAATTATGCGAAAGTATCGATCGAAAAAAATCCAAACAGCGAACCTGCGCTGAATCTTCTTGCTCTCGCCTATTTGAAAAAGAACGACACCGAAATGGCAATCGACACCTATAATAAGCTTCTCGCGCTTTACGCCCAGCGCAGCAACATGAATCCCAAAAAAGGCTACACCTTTCTGAATATTGCCCGTGCTCACTTTCAGGCAAAAAAGTTTGAAGATGCCGCAGACTATTACCGCAATATTTCTAAAGATAATCAGGCTTACCGGGAAAGTCTCACCGAACTCGGCTGGACCTATCTGCATCTCAGCAAGCTGCGTTCGGCCCTGAGTGTAATCCATACCCTGCATACTCCCTTTTACGAAAATTATTTCGAGCCAGAGTCTTTGGTTTTGCGGGCGATACTGCTTAACTACAACTGCAAATTCGACGATGCCGAAGTAGCCGTAAATACCTTCAATGAAAATTACGCGAACACGCTCGATATATTAAGTAACTGGACGGCGCAGACCATCACAGTTGCGGACGCTATCAACGAAATCAATTTCGCAACAGAAATTCTTAAAAATGAGAGCGCATCTAATACCGAAATAGATTACACAAAAAATTACGGCGGCAAAATTCCATTTAAGGTTACACGATCTATTCTGAAAGACTTCAGGATGAAAAATATTTACGACACTTACATTATGGTTCGCGAAGAGGCCAAGCTCGCACATAAATATTTTGGTACTAGTAAAACGCCATTAAGACCGTTTCTTGAAAAAATCTATGCCGGTCGTCTGAATTTCTTCAAGAACCAGTTGGCTCTCAAGTTCAATCAGGTCATTCTATCGATCGAGAAAAACATTACTTACTATAAGCAGCAGATGAAATTTGTGTATTACGAAATTCTTGAAGCTAAAAAGAGCCAACTGCGATTAAAAATTGCCGCAAAAGATGCCCCGCCGTCAAACGAAGTTTACAATCGGAATTTCTACGTGAAGAATGGTTTCCGTTATTGGCCGTTCCAGGGTGAATTTTGGCAGGATGAAATCGGCAATTATCAATATTTAGGAGATAATCTCTGTGCACAGGAATAAATTGATATACGTACTCTTTTTGTTTTTGCTGAATGTACAGATTGGCTCGACAGCCAGCGCTCAGTCCGATGCAACGGTAACGCCGTCGGCTCCGAGTTCGGCTCCGAACACTGCGCCGAACGCAGCAGCCAAAAATAAAGCAAAAAAGAAAATCAAAATCGATTTCGAAAACGAAACAATTACCGGAAGCTATGATGTTCCTGATACTTTATTTCTTAATTCGCGCCGGTTGATTAAGTACAAAGAACTTTTCAATAAAAGAACAAATTTTATAGAAGAAATTGAGTCTAATAAGGGATTGTTCAATGAACATCAAAAATAGTAAATTTCTTTTTGTTATTTTCTCGGTCGTGTTGGGTGTCGCTCCGGCGATTGCGCAGAATAATACGGTTGCTGATTCTGAAACCGAAATTCAAGACAGCCAAGAACCGGGAACAGAAGCCGTCGCCAAAGAAATCGTAGTCGGGGATGACGAGCTGCCAAGTGAATCCGTTACTCCGAATACCGACAACTCATCGAGCGTTCTGAATAAGAAAGTTAAATTTACCAAAAGATTCCAACTCGATGTAAACACCGGTTCGGTCCTAGACGAGGCCATCGTAAATGCAAATTATTTTTTGATTCGCGGCTCCTATTTTACCAATGAAGAGTATTCATTCGGAGTTGGATTGAGAACCCGCTTTGGCGGCCGAACAACATACTCCGACCAACTGTATGCGGGTTCGGCTAAACTCGATTTCGATCGCGCACCGGCTCCGACATCGGCGCATTTTGTTTCATTCGGTTACGGTTTTTATTACGGAAAAATAAGTCTGGGTAAAAACATGGTGATACCGGCTTCAACAAAGCTGGAATCTGATTTCGGTTTGCAGACTTTTGGTTCAACCAGTAAGCCGTTTTTGCAGACCGCTGTGAACCAATCATTCTTTGCCAATAAGCATTTGGCACTAGGTTTCAGTATCGGTCTCAGTCTGGCACAGGTTGCGGATCCGACATCGGTGAATGTTCGTTCGGCAATGCCTGTCCCAAGTGAGTCCAGTTTTTCCAATAAGATACAGTTCAACCAGTTTATGAGTGTCAATTTGAGTCTATTGCTCTGAAGTCTATGTAATTTTTGTGAGCTTTTCTCATTCTACTACGTCGATATTTTAAGTACTTTTAAATAGTTTTACATATTTTGAGCTTCTGCTCAAATCTGGTTCTTATGGCAGGAACGACCATTGCAATTACCCTTTCATGAAGGTGGTCAAAATGCGCAAGCTTTTAAAATTCAACACATTATTAGTAGCTGGTATAACTTCTATACTATTAGTCGGATTTCAAAACTGCTCAAAATACCAATATGCAGCTGTTGACGTTGCGGGCGGAAGCAACAGCGGTTTAAATACGGATACTTTACCGGATAACTCATCTAATGATGTTAACCAAGTTGGCAGCCCAGGTGGATCTCCTCCTGTTATCGGCAGCGGTGGATCAACTCCGGTTGATGGCAGCGGCACCGGAACAACCACTCCTCCAGTTATCGGCAGCGGCGGATCAACAACTCCAAGTGGCGACGGCACTAAACCACCGGTTATCGGTGGCGGTGGCAGCTCTCCTCCGGTCATTAAGCCTCCAACAACTTCTGAAGAAAAAGAATGTATCGACTATGCTATGGGTAAAAAAGACAATGATGATGACGATGATAGCGATGATAACGATGCAAAAGAAAAAGACGATGACAGTAATGAAAATAGATCTTCGGGTGTAAAAGTAAGCTGCTCGAAAGGCGATAAAGAGGAAAAGGAAGAAAAGCCGGTTGGAGTTAAGTGTTATATCGATGTTGATGAAGACGACGATGACGAAGATCTGAAATCGTATTGCAACAAAAAGTATACTTCTTCAAAATCCAGCAGCAAGAACAGAGGTGTTGCCGAGTTGATTATTTCTCATCGCCGTGGGAAGCTCATTATTACCCAGGATGATATTCAACATATCAAACTAATTGAAGATTTCAGAGGTAAACTGGTTTTATGCGGCGTTAGCGTCGATAAAATTTCAAATACCAGAGGAAAAATAGTGTTGGTCGATTCAAAAGTCGGTCAAATGCTTGATCACAGGGGAAGTATAAAAATTATCGGAAGTAGCAGCAGTTCAAATATTTCATATTCAAAAACTCAGATCAACGTTGATCGCACTAAGTAATTAGTATCTGTCAAAAATTATGACACTGGAATAGATAGGCCTTATGTTTTATAAGAGCTTATCTATTGCGTTGGGGTCATATGAAAAAACTGCTTATTCTTGTGTTGCTGCTTGCACTCTCAAAAAGTGCAATAGCCGTCTTTAAAGCCGAAATTGAAGGCCCGGATAATAAAAACGTTCTTGATTCAATCGTGAAATCTGCAGAAAATGTCAAATCCAGTGTGAAGTTGGCATATGTCTTCCGTTACAACGTGCACCGATTCAACGCTGATAAAGTTGCTTCTGAATTGCTGAACGACTACGAAGTTAAAATGCTTAAAGAAGGTAAACCTTGTCATCACAATATTCTTATTGGAAGTCGCGAAAATATCGCTGTACTCCGTACTGATACTATCAACAAAGAGTTGTCTGATAAGATTGCCGTTCAGCTAGAAAAGCTCGACGATCAGGGGCAGCTCATGACAATAGTTGCTGTTCTGTGGGACGGTAAAAACGGTTCAAGTGCGCAGTGTTCAGCCTATGAGTTTGACGTGTTTTCGATCGACGGCTACAAATTGATTCTTGAATTTAAATAGGCCCGACCTTGGGCTGGCTAGCCTCTAAAGACGCCTTCGAAAAACCGACAAGTTAAGAGTGAAAAACCTCAAA
>JANOJH010000820.1:0-3752 GCA_031408135.1 Bdellovibrio sp.
CGATGCGAAAATTTTCCTCTCCGGAGATTTTGGCCAGTCCCCAAGAACAATACCGGCAAGGTCAAGAGGCTATGCAGGCAGCAGCTAAAACAGCGGAACAGATTTGGCTCGCTCCTAACCATGCCCTGCATGTAACTACAAGTGCTACACAAACTGCCAATCTTCTGGCCCTGACACTCACGCGGGTTGCGTCCCTTCGAAACCGGCCTTTGCGGGTGCTCACAACTTCACATGAACATCTTGGGGGACTGGGCGCCCTAAAAAGAATGCGGGAATTTGAATTGATTTATCTTTCAGAAGACGAAATGCGAGATCTAACCGCCTTTCGAAGCCGAGTCATTAAGTCGATGCCTGATATCGGATTTTTTTCACATGTCACATATGATTGCGGTCAAGCACTGCCAGTGTCTGATTGGGCTGCCGTTATCAAAAGCTGTTGCCCTGAAGCTTTGGTACTGGCGGATATTTCTCAATCGTTAGGGCTTTTGCAGCCGCCATTTGAACACACCGATTTTCTTTTCAGTAGCGGCCACAAATGGTTGTTTGGTCCTAGAGGCAGTGGTCTGGTATGGACCAGCGAGCGTTTTCGTAAAGAAGTTGAAGCTTTGCATTGGTCCGGAGATTCTCTTGCGACGGGCACTAAAAATCCCGGGTTCAACTTATCAGGAGGAATGGATTTTTCGGTTTTTGCAGGGTTGGATTCGGCACTGAAACTACATCAAAAAGCGGGTGAAGAAAAGATTCGCGGACGAGGCATTCAGCTTAAAAATTTTTTCCGCCAATGCTTGAGTTCAACGTTGCAGAAACACGACATTCATTGTGACTTTATCCCAGCCGGAACTGATCCGACCAAGGAAGTCGGTATTCTGACAGCTTTGTTTGAAGACGTTGATCCTTTTCCGCTTTACTTGGCGATGAATAAACTAAAACTTCATTGCAAATGTATCAAAGATAGCGATCAGAACGGTAAACCACGTCAAATTTTGCGTTTTGGTTTTCCATATTATGAAACCAGAGACCGCCTTGAAGGTGCATTAGTGATGCTGGACCGGTATCTGCATAAAAATTTTTCTAACCGAAATCAATTTCCTCAGCGTTCTGATTCTGAAAGCAATAGGCCTATTAGTGAGCCCCCAGTTTGGTCGCAACTTCAAACCCCGATTATTTGAGCCGGTATTCAATAGGAAGAAAATATGGAAAAAAAGACAATTGTATTTGTATTCGGAACCCGACCGGAGTTCATTAAGATGCTGCCGCTTATGCTGGCCGCCAAAAAGGATCCGAACATCAATTCAGTTGTCTGTTCAACGGGACAACACCGTGAAATGCTTGAAAGCCTCTATATGTTTTTTGATTTCAGGCCGGATGTTGATTTTAAAATTATGAAAAAAAATCAGAGTCTGATCAGCGTACATTCTGAAACAATGGATGCCATGGAAAAAGTGATCGAGAACTATCGGCCCGACTGGGTCGTGGTTCAGGGGGATACCACTTCGGCCCATGCTGCGGCGATGTCGGCTTTCTATCGTAAAGTGCCGGTGGCGCACGTTGAAGCCGGGCTTCGCACTTATGATATTCATTCGCCATTTCCCGAAGAAATGAATCGCCGGGCAATCGGACTTGTTGCAAAAGTTCATCTTTGCCCGACCACCGAAGCTGCTACCAATCTTAAGAGCGAGCAGATCGACCGGAAATCGATTATTGCGGTTACCGGCAATACCGGCATTGATGCCCTGAATATTGTCTGCGATAAAAATGAAAATTCGGTTCACAATCGAAACCTGTTCGGCGAAAAGTTCTCATTTCTCCGCGACGAAAAATTTGTGCTGGCCACGCTTCATCGCCGCGAAAATTTTGGCACTCCGCAAAAAGAAATTCTCGAAGCGTTTCTTGAAATAGTAAAATCGCGCAAAATTAATGTATTGTTTCCGGTTCATCCGAATCCGAGTGTGCGAAAAACCGTCGATGAAGTGTTTAAAGATGAGTTCGGTAAGGTTGTGTTCTGGGCCGATCGCAATGAGGATTTTGCATCCAAAAACAACTCCGGGAAAATATTTCTGATGGACCCATTGGATTATCCTGCACTTGTGTTTGTAATGAAGAAATGTGATTTTCTTATGACCGATTCGGGCGGGTTGCAGGAAGAGGCTCCAACATTCGGTAAAAAAATTCTGGTCTTGCGCAAAAGCACGGAGCGTCCTGAAGGAGTTTCGGCAGGATTTTCAAAACTCGTTGGCACCGACTTTAACAATATCGTCAGTGAGTCTTATAATCTGATTGATAATTCAAAGCACTGGACTTCGAGTATTCCGCTCAATCCGTATGGTGATGGTCACTCTTCAAACCGCATCCTGAAAGTGCTGATGAATTAAAAACTAAGGTTTGCGATCTGATCGACAGTTTTGATTTCATTGACCAGGCCGACATGTTCGGCCCGGATAAAGCCCTCGGTGTGCGAATGCCGGATATACTGCAATAAAGAATCATAAAAGCCGAATTCATTTAAAATAGAAATTGGTTTTTTATGGAGACCAAGCTGCGACCAAGTCAGAATTTCAAACATTTCATCGAGGGTGCCCATCCCGCCGGGCATAATCAGAAAAGCATCTGATAGTTCGTACATCATTTTTTTCCGGGTATGCATGTCAGCCACAATATGCAGCTGGGTAATCTCGCGGTGAGCCACCTCTGCACTGACCAGGCTTTCCGGGATGACTCCGGTGACCTGGCCGCCATTCAATAAAACTGCATCGGCCAGCGCGCCCATAATTCCGACCTTACCACCGCCGAAAACCAGCTCGATATTTTGTTTGGCCAGCAAGGCGCCGACTTTTTTTGCCTGTTCGATGTAACGCTCGGAACGCCCGCCGGCCGAGCCGCAAAATACACAAAGTTTTTTCATAATGAGTCAATTCTAGCTTTAAAAAATTGTTCTTGCTATATCTTTTGTATCTTAAAATGAGGGTTATAATGAGCAGAGCACAAGCACGGGTAATCAAGGCGCCAACCGGTACAAAACTTAACTGCAAAGGTTGGTTGCAGGAAGCGGCTTATCGGATGATACAGAATAATCTGGATCCGGATGTGGCCGAAAATCCGAATGAGCTTGTTGTTTACGGTGGCATCGGAAAGGCCGCCCGCAACTGGGAATGTTTCGATAAAATTCTTGAGGCGCTCAAAAATCTTGAAAATCACGAAACGCTGCTTGTTCAATCCGGAAAACCAATCGGCGTTTTGCAGACCCATGAAGATGCACCCCGGGTGCTGATTGCGAATTCTAATCTTGTTCCGAAATGGGCAACCTGGGATGTTTTCCACGAGCTCGATAAAAAAGGCCTGATGATGTACGGGCAAATGACGGCCGGCTCATGGATTTACATCGGCACACAGGGCATCGTGCAGGGCACATACGAAACTTTTGCCGAAATCGGCCGTCAACATTTCGGCGGCGACTTAAAGGGTAAAATTATTGTGACGGCGGGCCTTGGCGGGATGGGCGGGGCGCAGCCGCTGGCCGGGGTATTTGCCGGAGCAACTGTTCTGGCTATTGACGTCGATCCGATCAGCATCGAAAAAAGACTCAGAACCAAGTACGTTGATGAATCGGTTACCGACCTCGATGAAGCGATAGCGCGAGTCAGAAAATACGCGTCTAACAAAGAAGCGAAGTCCGTAGCTTTGCTCGGAAACATGTCGACGATCATCCATGAGATGATAAAAAGAAATTTTATACCGGATGTGTTGACCGATCA
>JANOJH010000539.1:0-1594 GCA_031408135.1 Bdellovibrio sp.
TCAATCGGGTTCGCACTGGCAGCCCGAATCGTAAGTGTTCCAATTGTGACTAAGGCAATGGAGAGAATACTCAAGGCAGCTATTACGAAAATCCAGATATCCAGAGACACACGGTAAGCAAATGATTGAAGCCACCAGTTAATAGCTAACCACCCGAGTGGAGTGAAAATGACTACTGCTATTACAATCGGTTTAAGAGATGAAAAGCTAAGCAGTCGGGTTATATTCAAGACAGATCCCCCCATTACTTTCCTAATTCCTATTTCTTTTACTCTTGCCTCTGTCATGTAAGTAGCTAACCCCAGAAGGCCAAGGCATGCAATGAAAATAGCAATAGAAGTAAATAGGGTAGTGATCAGAAGCGTTGTTCGCAGGTTATCGAACTTACGCTGGTATTCCGCATCTGCGAAATGATATTCGAAAGGATAGGCAGGATTGTATTTGGTGGAAAGATTGGACAGTGTCGCCAGAATTTCAGTAATGGGTTTAATAGGATTCAATTTTATGTAGACTACATTGAATGCCCACTTTGCCTTGCCTCCAAATAAAACAATGGGTTCTATTTTTTGAAATGGTGAGGTAAATACAAAGTCTTTCACCACGCCTATCACATGCCATTCGCGATTGTTGTCCTTGATCGTTTCTCCTATCGGTTTTTTAAATCCCATCACATTCAGCGCGGTCTCGTTGAGAATAGCAGCGGTGGAATCAGTGGAAAATTTTTGCAAATCCATATCGCGTCCTTTTAGAATAGTTAGTCCAGTGGTGACTGTAAAATTTTCGTCCACATAAATTCTTTCAATGTCAGTTCGTTCCTCGGGATTTTTCCCTTTCCATTCCATACTTGTTGTGCCACTCCATTGTTCAGTTATGGGTGTGCTCGTTTTGCTAATAGAGATGGAAGTTTCGCTTTGCTCTAATTCATTTTTAAAAGCTGTAAAGTTTTTGATCAGATCGCCAGTCAGGGGCATATAAACAAGATTATTCCTGGAATACCCTGAGTCTCGGTTCTGCGTGTAAATGATTTGTTTGCGAATGACGATGGTGGATACAACGAGCGTGACAGCAAATCCAAATTGAAGCACCACTAGCAATGTGCGCAGTGTACTTCGGTTTGAAGAAGAAATATTCATCCCTTTCAGAATTTGAACCGGGCGAAATGATGAAAGATAAAAGGCAGGATAGCCACCGGCCAATAGCCCGATCACCAAAATAAATCCGAGCGCACCAAACCAGAAAATAGGATTGCTTAAATCAAGAGTGAGTTGTTGCCCGATCAGCGTATTAAAGAAAGGTAGACTAAAGTACGTGACTACTAAGGATAGGACAGCAGCAGATGCTGCCACTAAGATGGCTTCACATAAAAACTGAACGATGAGTGAATACCTAATGGCTCCCGTTACTTTGCGCACAGCTACTTCTTTCGATCGTCTTTGGGCTCGTGCGGTGCTTAGATTGATAAAGTTAATGCAGGCGATGCTAATCAGGCAAATACCCAGTATGCCTAACATTCGAATAATTTCAATGCGACCTCCAACCGGCTTTCCATTTTCGAAACTGGAGTAGAGGCGCATTTTTGTTAATGGGTAAAGAA
>JANOJH010000848.1:0-1141 GCA_031408135.1 Bdellovibrio sp.
AAACTTATACTCAAGGCTGTTAAAGACGATTTCTTTATAAAGGTTCTTCTCTGCATTACGGTTGGGATTTAATATTAGTTGGCTAATTAATGGTTAATGTACTTTAATACTTTCGCATTGTTCTTGTCAACCCACCATTGCAACATTCTATCACATTGGATTTTCGACCGTAAGTCAGTCGCTCTCATAATATTTTGCCGGTTGTTTATTTCCTTTCCATCGTGTTGCTAACTGTCAACGAGAACGAACTCAAAATTTCTTAACCAAAGTCTTTCGTTAATATTTTTTAAGTCCACCGTTTGCATTCGAGTCCAAAGTTATTTTGTCAGTGTTGTTACTACTATTTCGGATAATTAGAATGTGCCTTTACTTTTCTTATCTGGCGCAGATGTCTGTCGGTGTGACCGAAAATCATCATGAAGTTTTGATGAACATTGGGGCCAAAGAAAATGTAGTGCAACCTTATATTTTTGGTTTCCTTTTTTAGATAGTCGATAGATTCATTTCGCATGGTTGTGAGCCAGATTACATTGTTCTTTCCTTCATTGTTCCCTAATGGAACAGCAAATGAAAAGGGTTTTGTATACTCCATTGCATTATTCTTTGTCACCGATTTGGGGTCTTGTAAGAAAAGGCTATCCGAAAGATAATTGGTAAAGGCAGGAATGGATTCTCTTTGCAGTGCTACTGAAATTTCATGCGTGAAAAGTAACTCCCACAGGGCAATGTGTTCAATAATCTGATTGATGTTCCACCGATCGGGGCTTTCTTTAAAATTCCATTGTTCCCTGTTTAGATTTTTTGTTTCTTCTATAATTTCCTGTTTTGAACGAATAAGATTATCCAGTAGATATTTTCTATCACCTTCCGTCCATATGGGCACAATTGAAGATTGATCTGCTTTTGATTGTCCTTTGCTAAGAATAAGAAGTCCAAAAACAAAAAGCATCGTTACCAGGAATGATTTCATAATTATTTATATTATTTGTTAATGACTCCAATTATAGTTTTTCAATAGTCCAGGTTACCACAGGCTGGATGTCTGTGCAAGCCTTAGCCTTTCAGCCTTCTTAATTACTACTAATTTTCTACTGCCCCCGATTTTGTGATTGATTCTATGTCCACTAATGACATAGCCATC
>JANOJH010000850.1:0-3822 GCA_031408135.1 Bdellovibrio sp.
CAACTTATAAAGAGCACATCACTAAAATTTATGATGAGATTAAAAATCTCGATCCTTATCGTCAGGTGGGCGAGCGTATTGATCAATATTGGGGAACTGGATTGCTGCGCAAAGCAGACGGTACTTTGATTATTGGATCGGATGGAAGAGCTATTCCTGAAACCACTATCAATGGCAACGCTCGTTCATTTTTGGGCAATGTAAATCCTGATTGGACGTGGGGTATAAATAATAAAGTTAGTTATAAGAGTATCAGCATGAGTTTTCAGTTTGATGGCCGTGTAGGTGGTATGATTGAGAACTACATTCAAAAGCAAACCTTCCGTGGTGGTCGACATATTGCAACCATAGAAGGTGCCTTTGGTGAGGCACGAGCACAAGATTATGCTGGTGTGAAATCGTATGTGGGCGAAGGAGTGAATATTACTGCGGGCACTCCAAAGCTTGACATTGAAGGAAATATCACTAACGAAAGTGAATTAACATTCTCGGCAGCTAATGCCAATAAAACCTATTTGCAAGATTGGATTAGCCGGTACTACAATACCAATGAATCTAACATGATTAGCCGGTCTTTCACGAAGCTTAGAGAGGTGGTCATCACTTACAATCTTCCTAAAGCGCTTTTAGATAAGACATTTATCAACCGAGCTAGTGTCTCTGTAGTGGGAAGAAATCTATTCTACTTTGCACAAACAAAAGACCTTGATATTGAACAGTATGGAGGAGCTGAAGTTGGGTCTGGGATTCAAACACCCACCACAAGGAGATACGGTGTCAATTTAAACATCACTTTCTAACGACTAAGAAAAATGAAAAACAAAAAAATTATAATAGCTTTTCTTTTGTCTCTCCCGCTTCTTCAAGCGTGTCAGGACTTTGCGGAATTGGAAAAAAATCAGAACAAGCCTAACCAGGTTCCTCCGGGTCTGGCACTGAATGGTGTACTTAACGATATGTACGAGCGGCCATGGAGTGTAGAACACAGACAGAATCAATACTGGGCTTGCAATTATAATTATTATGGCACCAACGAATATTGGGCTGCTGCTACTTTAAATTTTCAGACTGTTAAAAATGTTGTGAAGATGGAAGAGGAAGCAAAACGCACAGGTGCTGGTGAAGTGAATCCTTACTCAGCTATTGGTAAGTTTGCCCGTGCTCTGTTTTATGTTCGCATGAGCCAACGGGTGGGCGACCTGCCTTTGGCTGCCGCAGTTCTCGGTCTTGGAGATACTAAGCCTGTGTATGATACCCAAAAGAAAATTTATGTAGCGGTTTTGAATTGGCTGGAGCAAGCAAATACCGAACTCGGTCAATTGATCTCAGCAAACGACAAAACTCTTCAGGGAGACATCTACTTAGGTAACGACCTTACAAAATGGAGAAAAGTAGTGAATAGCTTTAAACTCCGTGTGCTGATCAGCTTGAGTAAAAAAGAAGCTGATGCTGAGTTGAATGTAAAAGGAAAGTTTGCCGAGGTGATCAATAACCCTTCTAAGTATCCTCTTATGACCAGCAATTCGGATAATATGCAATACGTTTATAACGGAACAACCAACTTGTATCCCTTAAATCCGGGTAACCGTGGTTTTGATAAAAACAGATATAACATGGCCGCTACTTATATGAGTATGCTCACTACCCTAAAAGACCAACGTGTATTTGTAGTGGCCAACCCGGCCAAGGCAAAAATTGCGGCTGGTATTGCAGCAAGCGATTTTGCAGCGTATGTGGGTGCAAGCTCTGGTGAAAGTCTGGATAATATGTCTACCAATGCACAGAAGGGTGATTACTCTTATGCCAATCAAAAGCGTTACTATTCAACTTTAGTAGGTCCTGAATCTGCTGTACAAATTGGTTATGTTGAACAGTGCTTTAACATAGCGGAAGCAATCAACAGGGGTTGGGCAACAGGTAGTGCAGAGGACTTCTATAATAATGGGATTAAAGCTTCCATGTTATTTTTTGGTGTAAAGGATGGCGCCACGATTTCAATCACAGAATCTGACAATGATGCCGTGATTGGAAGTGTAACAGGAGACGTGACAGCCTATCTTAATCAAGTGACTGTTAAGTATGCTGGAAACAATGCAGCTGGACTTAAGCAAATACTAGAACAAAAATACCTGGGCTTCTTCCAACAATCTGGACAAGAGGCATTCTTCAATTATCGTAGAACAGGTATGCCAGCATTCCTAAGTGGACCGGGAACGGGCAATAGTGGGGTGATTCCAAAGAGATGGTTGTATCCTGTGGCTGAGAAAGTAAATAATGCAGCAAGTTATTCAGAAGCCGTCACCCGTCAATTTGCTGGAGCGGGCGATAATTTGAATTCCGATTTGTGGATTGAAAAGAACTAATGGTGTTCTTTATTTCTCGTCAACAAAGATTTTTAAGTTTAGTATAGTTTAGGTTAGATAATTCCGGGCCGTAAGGCCCGGAATTTTTTCTATTAAAAGAATAATATCAATAACGATGAACCCAAGCTTGGCGAATCAATTATAATCAGCCATTAAGAAACTAAAGAAATTGTAACTTGTTACTTTAAACCCCACATCATAATGCGCCTGCTAATTTTTCTTTACCTCGTCTTTTTAGTTGCTTGTACTTCCCGTGAAACGGATCAACAACGCCATTGGGTTGCTTCTGCTCCTGCTGGTGCCGAATACACTCAAATCAATAAAGATGGAAGGACTGTTATACCCAATGGCCGTTTCATCACTCCACTTGGCAAACAAATAACTGTAGCACCTCATCCGTTTGGGCTTACTATAAGTCCGGATGGGAAAACTATTATTACCGCCAACTCAGGTGTAGGGCCGTTTTCGATTTCTATTATTACGGATTACAATGCGGCCGCTCCTGCATTAAAACAAATACCCGAGACACTCAATCCTGAAAAAGGATTGCTAGAGGCTGTGTTTATGGGCTTGGCAATTTCCCCTGACAATAAAAAAGTGTATGTGGCAGGCGGACAGCAAAATAAAATTTATGTTTTTGATTTGACCACCAATAAAAAGCTATTAGAAATTTCATGCAATGTTTCTTTTGATGGAAGTGATTATAGTGACGGCTATATTGGTGATTTGGTGCTGAATAAAGATGGTAGCCGATTGTATGCTGTTGATCAGATTGGTTTTAGGATGATGGTCATAGATACAGAGTCTAACAAACTTATTCATAATGTAAAGACTGGCCGCTATCCGTTTGGCATTGCACTTTCACCTGATGAGCAAACCGTGTATGTAGCCAATGTTGGTATGTTTGAATACAGTTACATCAAATCATTGGACAGAAAAAAATTGAATGAAACCGCTTCAAAATATCCCACTTCAGCGTATGGCTCGAAGGAAATGAAGGAGGGTTTAAAAAATGATTCGCTTGAATTTGCAGGTCTGGGAGATCCAAACGCACCCGAATCTTTTTCGGTGTGGGGAGTGGATGTAAGCAAAGAAAAACCTGAAGTTGTATCTAAAGTTAAGACTGGTGTGTTGGTAGGTGAAATGGTGGAGGGGATTTCTGCCGTAGGCGGTTCAAGTCCCAACTCGATGGTGGCCACGGATAGTTTTGTTTATGTGAGCAATGGGAACAACGATAACATTTCAGTGATTGATGCAAAGCAAAATAAAGTAGTGAGCAGTATCGAATTAAAGTTGGACGAGCGTCTTGGTAATTTAAAAGGAGTGATCCCATTCGGTCTTACCCTTTCGCCCGATCAGAAAAGATTATTTGTTGCCGAAGCAGGTATTAATGCGGTGGCCGTAATTGATGTGGCCACTAAAAGTGTTCTTGGCCATATTCCTACAGGTTGGTTTCCTT
>JANOJH010000873.1:0-1304 GCA_031408135.1 Bdellovibrio sp.
TCTAGTAATTGAGAAGAAACGGTTTCTTTTCTGAGCATTTAAAATCGGTATAGTTCAATTTAAAAATTGCCCTTGCAAGCAAGATGGCATGGTTGGGTAAATTATCGGTGGTGGTTACAAGTACATTTTTAACAAAATCAAATCCATAATAACGAATGATTGAAAACACTTCATCAAGAGTTCCTCTGTCAAAAATTCTCGTTATAACCCATTCACTAGAATGTTCAAAATCATGCTCGCAAATGTCCACATCCCAAAAGGTTCGTTTAGATATTTGCGGTAGTGTAGCCATGGGATAAAATTACATAGAAACTCGCTTACTCCCCATTACCGGGAGCATTACAAATTCCCTGCACTTGGCCAGCAACAAAGTTTGTATAACCTGATGGGCGTGACTGCCATTTGAAAAAATGCCTGATCCGAATTGACTTTTTCAATAGCTTGATAATCACTATCAAAACAAAGGGTTGTATATAATTGTCACCCCAATAAGGTCGCTCCTACAGAGCTATTTTCACTAGGTCTCGAATTTACTGCTACCATAAATTCGCCCCGATGGGGCTTTAGTCCTGTAAGGACGATCTTATGGTAGGAATGGATTTTGGGTTTAACAATTGTAGTCCCAGAGGGCCGACCTTATTACTATCAAAACAATGGGTTACATATAATTGTCGCTCCATACCAAACGTTCCTACGGAACGTAAAAAATTCAATCTGAACTCATTCTACCCACCAGTCGCTCCGAAGGAGCGTTTCGTGGGTAGAAATCAAATAGTTTATTCGAAGGCGTTCCGTAGGAACGCATGATGCCAATGTGTCAATTGTTATATATACACCACCTATGGGCTACTGATAATCAATTAATTACAAAACCGTTTACAAACGATTTACACAAATCATTAATGAAACACATCGGTGTATGCAACCTTTGTTGCTGGCCAAGCGCGGAGAATTTGAATTGCACCCGTTAATTTGTTAAAGAATACTTAACGCAGCCGTTACTACTTAATTGTTAGCTGGTATAGTGCTGTCTTTCCAGGAGACTTGAATAAAGTTTGACAAAATCCCAACGGCTATAATATAGAGTGGATATGTCAATTGAAGAAATAAGAAAACTCCCAATGAAAATTTCTGTTTCATAAACCTGGATACGCTAAAAAGAAAAAATCCTTCCAATATCATCTTAACGATAATCAACGAAGGTATCGTATTATTCCACGGCTGAAAAAATAGAGAGCCGATGGCCACCAACCAGGAAAGTTGAAAGATTAAAATAAAAACTGCCAGTAACGAGGTCATCAATC
>JANOJH010000055.1:0-1020 GCA_031408135.1 Bdellovibrio sp.
TGCCCGAGATACAATTAAAATCTATAGTGTACCCTTTGCTTCTTTCACTCTTCCCACAGGCCTCACCTGCACTAACAATGAATTTACTTTTACGAATAATACGGTTGATAACTTTGATGGCAACCTCACCTATCAATGGTATGTTGATAATAATCCTGAGGCTACCACGCGTGATTTAAAATATGTTTTTTTAACTAATGGCAATAAGGATATAAAATTAAAAACCTCCATTCCCGGCTGTTCAAGCGAGTTGGTGAAGACGCTCAATAATGTTCAAGCAGGGCCAACTGTGGGATTTGATTATACAGGTAAATGTGAAAACGAGTTGACTCAATTTACCAACACCTCATCGGGTGATATTGCAAGTTACTTGTGGGATTTAGGCAATGGCCAAACAAGGACTACAGTAAATGTCAATGAACCATACACCTCCTTTGGAAATTACATGGTGTCTTTACAGACTACTGGAACAAATGGATGCATAAGCTCTACCGGCAAACCTATTACCATCTACTCCAAACCCCAACCCGATTTCTCGCTTGACCTTCCACCATTCTCTTGTTCAGGTACCCCTTCGCAGTTTAATGACCTTACACCAAGCCCAACGGACAGTAACCTGTCTTTGTGGAGCTGGAGTTTTGGAGATGCAGCAAACGGCACTGCGCCTACCAAGAACCCAGCCTACAATTACTCGTTGGCAGGGTCTTATGATGTTTCGCTCACGGCTACCACAAACTTTGGATGCACCGCTACAAAACTAAAAATGATTCAGATTGCTGAATCTCCAAAATCTAATTTCACAGTAAGTGCTGCATGTCTAAATCAGTCAACCATTTTTACAGATGATTCAGGAACAAATAATAAGTCACGGTTATGGAAAGTAGGAAACAGTTCTTATACAGTTCAAAACCCAATGCATGTGTTTACTGCACCTGGCAATTTCACAGCTCAACTTACAGTTACAGGCAATAATAATTGCATTTCAGTTTTATCCAAACTCATTAATGTTCCCGTTCCTGC
>JANOJH010000082.1:0-1371 GCA_031408135.1 Bdellovibrio sp.
AGCGAAACCTTATCCGTAAAGCTATAACGGCCAATCAAATTCGCTTGCCACCATTTGTCGGATTGCTTCGTATTGCTTGTATTCTCTCTTTCTTGAATTCCTGCATACAAACAACCAGTGGCTGATACCTTACCTTTTGTATATATAAAATAAACATCCGAAAAATAACGCATCCTGTTTTGGGGAGCGGTGATTGAGCGCTCATCGCCTACATACGTATTCCAATTGACTAACCAGTAATTATTTGGCCTGTACTCAAACTGTGTACCAACGGATTTTCCCTGGTTTTGATCAACGATTTGTTGCCAACCATTTAATAAATAGAAATAGAAATTTATTTTATTGTTTACAGGCATAGAAAGTTTCACACCTGATAAATAATAGGGAACATACTCGGGTGCGAACGAACGCGTATACATCAAATGATCCTTAGAGATTGCACTCTCGTTTGTGAAGGGAGAACCGAGTACGCCAGCATCTAACCAAAAATTCTTATTGGGAAAAATTTTGACACCCACACTTCCCTCAATAATATTTTTAAAAGAGCCAGGCTCAGCAGCGTAGTTGGCGTTGACATACGAACCAAAACCAGGTACAAACCGCGCACGCAAACGAGAAGAACTGTACTTCACATCTACATAGGCAAGATTAATTGTCATTTCGTTTTGGCGTGCCATCGACACAAAATAAGGTCGTTCACCCGTAGAGGGTTTGTTAAAATCATATCCATAGTACGCGTCAATGTAGCCACCCACTGTCACTTTACCCTGATAGGCGAAATCAGCAGTATCCATGATGCCCGTATTGACCACCTGCGCTTTCAAAACTCCACTTACTAGAATGATGACAAAAAGCGTTATAATCCTTTTCATGTTATTTAAGTTTATCCAATGCAATATTAAGTCTTAAAACATTGACTGTACTTGTGCCAAGAATTCCTAAAAAAGGTTTTTCGATTTGTTGATTTACTAATTGAATCAATTTGTTTCCCCCGATATTCCTGGTTTTGGCAATACGCGCAACCTGAACAAGCGCGGCTTCTGGTGATATGTGAGGGTCAAGTCCTCCACCAGATGCGGTTACTAAATCCACAGGAACGTTTTCTCTTTTTACATCAGGATTCTGTTGCAAGAAGGTTTTGATGAGTTGATCTTCAAAAAGTAACAATTTAATAACGATCGTTCCTTCTGAACGATTCTTAAACGATCCTAAGTTAATTTCTCCAGTCGAAGACTAAAAAATAATTAATTTCGTCCTCTCATTTAATCGAATCCCTTAAACAATAAGAATTACCCATGTCTGAACCTAAGCCCAAATCGAAAATAACCATGTCCAAGGTTTTTAAAACCATCCTCTGGCCAAGGCGTAAAA
>JANOJH010000105.1:0-3777 GCA_031408135.1 Bdellovibrio sp.
GTAACCGCATGTTCAATGACAATTTCTAAAAAAGAAAAAGTCGAAGCCAATGCTTCAATTACAATTTTGGATCTCGAGGCTATTATAGTAGTTGATAAACGTAATGTTATGAATGTTAACATCAACGTTAAAACTAGCTCAGATGGTGATATGCCAATGATTTTATCTTGTAACATCGCCGATAAAAAAGAGGGCGAAGCTGCAAAAGAAATCCGTAAAGCTCTTGGTGCTCTGGTTTCTGAAATTGTTAAATCTTTGCCCGAGCCTCCTTCGAAGCCTTCCGTTGGGGTTTGTGCAGAAGGCATAGCTTCTGATCATAAATTGCTTAAAGAATCTGATAAAAAAATCCAAACAAAATTACCATCCGTTAAACCTGATGCTGATGGAAATATTGCCCCTTCAGATGTTGAAGAACTGAATGGTTTGGCAAAAGAACTGAATGGTTTATCTAAGAAAGTTTTGGCTGCACTTGCCATATTAAAAGTTGATGCTTGCATAATTCATGAAGGCAACGATGTAAAAAACCCTATAATAGGTACGGCAAACAGTAGCAGTATAAAGCAAGTTCGATCAAACGCGGGTAAGGCGATTAAAGTAAAAACTAAAGTTGATAACGAAATTACAACTGAGGATGCAGCAAAGATAGACGCCGCGGCAGAGGTTCTCGCGATTTTAGATAACGCAGCACTTAGATAGTTTTCAATTTTTAACGAGTAACAAATAGGTGAACGCGGGCTTAAAACCCGCGTTTTTTTATTTTTTAAACGACTTTCAAATTAGGTAAGAAATTTTCTCAAGATTTTCAGTTTCTTCGGCCCAGTAACTATAACTGCCGTAATCCGGAAACAGTCGCGGAAAGCGCGGGTCTCTCCAGCGGTTCATGAGAAAATCTAGTCAATCAACTTGGCTTCACTTGGCTCACTGAACCAGTTGTGTTCTTCGAGAGAGGTGAGGGTTTTCTTATAGGGGGCGAACTCAAGATTTGAAAATTTTTGTGCTCTGATGAGCATTCGTATCAGG
This sequence comes from Bdellovibrio sp., assembly GCA_031408135.1. Lineage (GTDB taxonomy): Bacteria > Bdellovibrionota > Bdellovibrionia > Bdellovibrionales > Bdellovibrionaceae > Pseudobdellovibrio. Next base: position 1,021 of record JANOJH010000105.1, read on the forward strand.
GGATCTGGACGATCTCGGCGACTGAGTGCGCGCAATGCCGAAAGATAGTCTTCCCGATAAACAGCAGGAATAATAACTGTCGTTAATTTTTCAGCAACAAGTTCGGCATTCATCATAATCCGAGCGATACGTCCGTTGCCGTCTTTAAAAGGATGAACTTCTGCAACTAAAAACATTATAAAAGTGGCGCGTGCTAACCCTGCCGGTAAATGGGTATAAAGCTCATAACCCTTATCGAGCGTACCGCCCACAAGATCCGGATGCACAAAGTGAGTGTCCCCAGCGCGATTCGGTCGTGTTTTATAATGACCGGGTTCGACATCCGGTCGATTAGCCAAGACATACGCATGACGAGATTTTAAAAGATCCTCAAGCTCTGCCGAGTTTTTTGGAATTCTTTTCATCTCTTTAGGATCTGAAATCAAATTAAAAGTTTGCAAAATATCGTGACCATCTTTGGCGCGTTTTTCAGGAATTTTTTTATCGAAGACAATTTCTTCTGCTTCTTCTATTTCAAAAATAGTGCCCTCGATATAGTTTGAAAAATAAGCCTCAAAAAAAGCTTTATTATGTTTATGCTCACTGTTTTTAAAAGTGTCTGGCAGTGCCGGCAGTGGCTCTTGCTTAAGTTGTGCAAACAGTAAATTTAATCTTTGCAAAGTCTCCGTATCAAAAGGCCGTCCATTGGCCCGAGCTAAAGCCTCCGCACTCTTAAAGTTTGTTGCTGGCTGTGTTCCCAGCAGGGCTCCAATCATTTGATCCAGCAAAGTAAATTCTTTTTTCCAATCTAGTTTTTTAGCTATTATGCGTGCTTGATTGCGAATGGAGTTTAATTCATCTCGGCCTTTTAGATGCAGAAGTTTCTCGAGTTTTTTTTCTAGTTCACTTGTTGACAAGCATTTATCGGCACCGGCTTTATTCCCTGATAAGTTTTCTAGCAGTGCTCTTGCAAAAGAAGAAACCTGCAGACCCAAAAATTCATCATCGTTCTTCAGCGCGGCGGGCCCACGATGAAAGTGAAGAGTCAGCCCGGGGTAACGGATGGTTCGATTTGTTGTTGCTGTCAAATAAACATCGCCATTGGTAGTTGGTAAATATTCCAGAGCTGTACGGTGTGACAGCATTGCCTTTGGGAACAATTGCGACACAATCTGTACCCAACTTGCTCGAATTGTACTTTCGGTGCGATCGGGGGCAACCGAAACATAGAGCCGTGGTCCCGCTGCGCGTATTCGTTTTGATTTTTTTAATTTCGTCATCCACGCCTGTTGTGTTTTGTTTTTCGAAGGAAAAAGAATGGGCGGCAGGATGTCGTCGGTCATATTGGTATTATTTGGTAAAAATATTCATACTTCAAGCATTATTTGGTCAAAGAATTAGATTTATAGTATTTTTTGGTAATATTGTCCAATCCGTTGGTGTCTTATTATGAGAAAATACTCTTAACTGTTTAAATTGATCAAAATTTACCTGTGCGAGGACAAATAGAGCCCTCCAACAAAATTACTTTGTTAATCATCGAATTTTTCCTAATTTAACTAACACAGGTCAAATTCAGATTTCAGAAATAGAGGTGGGCAACGGCACTGAAGTGTTAAAGGGTGCGCTCATTTTCATTCATTACGATGGACGGCTTGAGGATGGAGCCCAGTTTGATTCCAGTCATAAAGCTGGAAATGGACTTCGACTTAAACGGTTCCGAGCGCATGAGTAAAAAGAGTTAAATCAAGTAAGAAATTTTCTCAAGGTTTTCAGTTTCCTCGGCCCAGTAGCTGTAGCTGCCGTAATCCGGGAACAGCCGCGGAAAGCTCGGGTCGCTCCAGCGATTCATAATCCACATCGCGTAGGTGATAATCCGGTATCCACGAAGCAGCGGGATAATTTCCAGCTGTTCGTGCGGAAACTCGCGTAGTTCCGAATAACTTTCGATCAGGTAATTGAATTCGGGGCTGGCGGTATCGGCGTTGGGCATTAACATCCAGAAATCCTGCACGGCCGGCCCGTTGATCATGTCATCAAAATCCACCATCACAAATTCAGAATTTGAATCTTCAAGAATGTTTCCGCGATGAAGATCCCCATGTAATCGGATGAAATCAAATTCATCAAGCCGTGCATCCAATGTTTCAAATATTTTTACAGCCGCTTCTTCATAGCGCCCGATCATTTCGGGCGAAACCGTTGCCAGCATTTTATCAAGTAGTGGCCACTTGTTATCGTTCGTCGGGCCTAAAAATCCGCGATGTTGCGCTTCTTTGCGGCTTCCCACATTGTGCAGACGCGCCAGCCATCGCCCGAGTTTTTTAAAGTGCGCGGGGCTTAGTTCCTGAATCAATCGCCCACGAACTTTTTCAAAAAACGTGTAATAAATAGTATCGACCATATCTACCGAAGAATTATTTTTCAATAGTAAGGTGCCAGCCACCTCGATGGATTCGCTTTTGAGTTCTGCGATAAAATTATGTTCGTCGAGCAAGGTTTCGCGGCTCCAGCGGCCGGGACGATAAAATTTTGCAATGATAGACGTTTTATCTTCGAGCCGAATATCAAACACACGATTTTCGTACGAATTCAGCTGGATCATTTCGCCGGTTACTGCAAAGCCATTTTTTTCGGCAGTGGCGAGAATCAGATTCGGGTCTAGGTTGTAAAAGTTGTTTTCGAGTTTCCTCTGTTAATAGAGCTTCGATCTCATCAAACGAAACGACCAACAATTTGGCATATTGAGCAAGCTTAAACGGATCAAGCCGCTGATCG
>JANOJH010000128.1:0-4820 GCA_031408135.1 Bdellovibrio sp.
TTAACCGAAATCAATTCGATTCCACGCTCGTTCGTGGCTGAACTTGCCGTGCACCCGTCTTTCACCAACATGCAACAGCGGGTGAATGATTTCGACGATGAAAATCTGCGTTTCGCAAAAATTGCAACTGACTTTTCACAAAAAGACAGCCAGTTGAGGCAACGGCTAGCTAGTAGCAAGGCCGAGCACCAGACACTTAAAAATCAGCGGGCTTCAGCTAAACAACTTCAGAGTAATGAGCTTAAATCGTTCATTCACGAACTTGAACTGGGAATCGTCATGCGCAATAAAGACAGCATCAAAAAAATGCGTGGTCTTGCGCAAAATCGCTTAGAAAGCGAAAAATCAGTTTACCGCAACCTTGCCGCAGCAGCCGTTAAAACCCGCTACACCGAACTGAAATCCGTCTTAAGTAAGTTGCTTGAACAAGAAGAAGTGCTGGCGTTTGAAGTGTACTCGGGTGCCGGTGAACATATCCGCTACCAGATGGCCGACGGCAAAATCAATGATCGCACCCCGGCCGAACTGACACCTGAAGAAAAGAAGTCGTACAAGTGGAAATTCCGCGGCGAAGTCTGGGAAGATGAAATCGGCCACTATCGTTCGTCATTAAAAAATGTATGCCCTCATGATGGTATCGCACAAAAAGGAGATAACTAATGAAAACACAATTACTGGTTACACTGTTCGCAGGCGGATTATTTATAACTTCAGTTTCTAATGCCCAGTTGATGAACGCGGCAAAAGGACTTGAAAAAATCAAATCGAATCTTGAAACTGCCCAAAAAAATAAAGTTGATTACGTCAGAGTTTATGATGTAACCAAAGAAAATGTCAGCGAAGTGCAAAAAGCCAAAGAAACGACGCTTTCCCAGAAAAAATCGGTGAACAACGAAATTTCAAAAAGCAGCGAAGCTCACAAAAAAGCCGCAAATCAGGAACGCGATCTGAAGAACTACATTACAAAGGAAACCGACAAAATTGCGCTTGAAACAAAGCAGATCGAGCAACTGCAGGCCCTAATTAATCAGATCAAAAAGAATCAGGAGCAACGCGAAGTGATCATCAATGATTACAAAGCCCAGCTAAACGCCGTTGGCCTTAACAAAAACGCGTGGCAAGAGCGCGAAGCGAAGCTTAAGGCGCAAGACAACCAAACCACTCAGTCTTTGCGAAACATTACTTCCGAGGAAGTTAATTGGGTTGCTAAAAAGAGAAAACACGAAGGCGAAGCCAAGCACTGGACGGCTGAAGCCGAAAAACAGCAGAAAATTCACGACACCTACCAAGGCCTTTCAGCCGGCAAATAGAACATAAAGAAATAAATAAAGCCCGACAAACGCGGCAATTCGAAATATTTTCAGCTGGGCTTCCAGCTGTTTTTTTTTGACGGCCGCGCGAATTTCCTCATTCACATCGAATAGTGCGAAAATTGCAAATATGGCCACCGGGGAAAACAGTAGTTTACTTGAGCGCTTCGGCGCCAGTTCGTTCTTAAGCGGCATCCCCACTCTGAAAAGTAGCAGCAGAATGAGCCCTGCATTGAATCCAAATGTAATAAAGATGATCAGCATTCCCATCCATTTCAGGACGGGAAGACCCACCTGTCAACCGGTTCAGGTGTGGAATTAGCTTCGACCGATTTCACATGGCCGCTTTTGGTGAGAAATATAATCTTGAACCTGAGCGTTCGAACCTCGACATCTCACAGTCTCTTGAGGATGGAGCGATCCCCAATATCAAGTATTGGGACAGTATTTGTCCCAATACTTGATATTGGGACAAATATAAGGCTATAATTAAGTATTTAGAGGTATTGGGACAAATACTGTCCCAATACCTCAGAATTGGAAGCTTATGCCTGCTAAGATAAAAATTGATATTGAAGCTCTCGTTTTAAAGCTGCTTGCGGAAAAATCAGAGATCAATCTCCGCGATGTAGCCCATGCATCCGGACTTTCCAAGTCAGATGAGGGCGACCGAAAAGCCATCCGCAGAGTGCTTAACTCTCTAATTAAGAGTGGACTTCTTGAAGCGAAAGGAGCTGCGCGCGCACGCGCTTATGCCAGGACGGCACAAGCGTTAAAAACTGAAATGCCTCCACCGCAAGTTCGTAGCGCGGATGCATTTAAAGGTATTCCATTATCTCAAGAATCAGAAACACTTTTGGAGCATATTTCTAAACCGCTTCAAGCTCGCACTCCGGTAGGTTACGTACAGGGTTTTTTGCGATCTTACGAGCCAAACCAAACATATTATTTAAGCGAACCTCAGCGCACAGAACTTTTGAACGTCGGGAGAGTTGAAAGCGAAGTTAGGCCAGCGGGAACTTATGCGCGCAATATTCTGGACCGTTTGTTGATTGATCTATCATGGAACTCGAGTCGTCTTGAAGGGAATACGTATTCCCTTTTGGAAACTAAACGCCTTATTGAACTCGGTGAAAATGCTGCTGGTAAGGATGCATCCGAAGCACAAATGATTTTGAATCATAAAGGTGCAATTGAATATATTGTCGAGTTAGCAGGAGTAGAGGAAGTCAGTTATCATGAAGTATGCAGCATCCACGCACTGCTATCTGAAAACCTTTTGGGAGATCCTGGCGCTTCAGGGAGGGTAAGGGAGATTGCTGTCGATATCGGTGGTACCACTTATATGCCTCTAGAGAACCCTCATATTTTGAAAGAGTGCTTTCAAGTTTTTATCCAGAAGCTGAACCTCATCAAAGATCCCTTTGAGCATTCTTTTTTTTCACTGGTTCATTTGTCCTACATGCAAGCCTTTGAAGATGTAAATAAACGAACGGCTCGTCTGGTTGCTAATATTCCGCTGATTAAAAAAAATTTAAAGCCGCTTTCGTTCACCGATGTTGAGCAAGAAACTTATGTAAAATCATTGCTTGGTGTTTATGAGAAAAATGACGTTAGTCTGTTGCGGGATTTGTATATATGGGCCTATAAGCGCTCTTCACAGCGGTACTCGGCGATTCAGCAAACTATGGGGGAACCAAATTTACTGAAGTTGAAATATCGAGCTGTGATCGGTGACATCATACGAACAATAATTCTCGAAAAGGTAGCCGGGCAGCAGGTGGTTGGCAGAGTTCAAAAGTTGATTGCGTCTCAACGTCTACCGGTTGCGGATGCTAATGAGATATTTAAAGTGATCGAGATAGAAATCCTGAGTCTGCACAATGGCAATATTGCCCGTTTTCGTATTCGCCCAACTGAGTTTCAAGAATGGAAAAGTCTCCAATAAAGGATTAACGCTGCGTGCTCATATTGTAAAGCTTATGAAAAGGACGGAGGAAAGAAATAAGCATCATTTTTAGCATTTACCCCTTGATAATTGGTCGGGGCGATTGGATGAACTGTTGTTGCGGTTCGTGTGACCTGCAACAGTTTCAGAACAGGTTTCAATAGGCAGTCGCCGTTACCTTTGACGACAACGGATTTTTCGGCGTCAAAGTCCATTACCATTGAATAAACATAATTATTTTCTATAATAAAGGGCGCAGCAAGATGAATTTTTATGTCCGACTGTTGAACGCTGGCGTCTGGATTTTACAGCGAGAATTATCTGCTTTAATTCCGTGATTATTATCCGATTTCAGAACTAGGCGGATACTTTTTACTTCAAGCCCGACCGGAAGCTGCACATCTTGCGACAATCGTTACTAAACTCCGTAATGGATGTTCCTCCAGCAGAAATATGTGGCTGAAGGCCTATCTATTGCCCAAATTGAAGAGTAGATTGTTTCCTCCAAAGAGGCAGGATTGTTCGTTGATAGTAAAAAGATCTAAATCTAATTTAAATTCTAAAATAGTTCACGCCATGCTTTTTTAAACGAAATCGAGAAGATGTAATCCGATTTTGAGTTCGGTGGGTGATGCAATTGTTATTGACATAAAGATTGGAGCGCTGCTTAATGGGGCATGTCACTTTTAAGACTTAAAAATGCTACCCTTGATAAGAGTGAGTTTCATAAAATCTTCAAAAAAATAATTTCAAAAGCAGTACAAATTTGTCCAGAAATTACCATTTATATTTTTGGTTCATATACCAAAGATCAATTTACTGCGGCTTCGGATCTGGATCTATCTATTATTATCCCGGACCTGTTATCTGAAAAAGAATTTTTAGTTAAATTGAAAAAGGAGGGCCCGCTATCGGACTGGCCCCTGGATCTTGTGATTGTTAATAAATCTAGATTTGAAAATCGAAAAGATTATGGTGGGATTTGTTTTGAAGTCTATCATTCCGGAATTGAACTCTATCCAAAGTGGAATCTTTTATGAGTCCGGCATCTCAAAAATACAAAAAAGAATATGCCAAAGAACTTATTAAAATTGCGTATGGTGATTACGGATCAGCCAGATCTCTTTCAATTAACAATGAAGGTCGTATTGAAAATGCAGTTTATCTTTGTGAGCAGGCAATTGAAAAAAGTTTAAAGGCAGTTCTCTGTCATTTAAATCAACCAATTGTTCACACTCATGACTTAGATGTTCTAGTCACGTTACTGCCACTGACTCATAAGCCACCGGAGGCTCATCGTCTTGGCGTACTATCACAATATGCAACTATTCGTCGCTATGAAGAAGGTAGCGAGGAAATTGGAAGCGATGACATCCGACTTACACTCGAATTGGGCAAAAAAGTTTTAGAGTGGGCGCAAAATATTATTGAAAATGAGCGCTGTTAATCAACGTTGCCTTTATTGCTATTGTGGGTATATCATTCGGAATAAGTGTCTCAAAAAAAATGCCTTAAAAAAATACAGTGGGAGTTTTAGTGTTGAAAACAGCTTATAAAGTTTT
>JANOJH010000148.1:0-1548 GCA_031408135.1 Bdellovibrio sp.
GAACAGGCCCGCGCTATTTATGAAGCTCGGCCCACCGCTGTAAACCTGATGATCTGCGTGGATCGTATGGTGAACGAAATAAAAAAAACCGATAACAATCATAAATTAATTATCGATCTAGCCATTCAAATTTTTAATGAAGACGTCAAGCTTTGTGAAAACATGGCAACGAACGGCGCGGCCCTCATTGATGATGGCGATCAGATCCTCACACATTGCAATACCGGCGGGCTTGCAACTGCCGGCATCGGAACAGCGCTCGGTGTGATCCGCAAAGCGCACGAACAAGGAAAAAAGATACACGTTTACATCGATGAAACCCGCCCGCTGCTACAAGGCGGCAGACTTACAGCATGGGAGCTGCAAAAACTGAATATCCCCTGCACACTGATTACCGACAGCATGGCCGCACACCTGATGAGCCTGAAAAAAATCACAAAAGCCATAACGGGTTCGGATCGCATTGCCATCAACGGCGACTTCGCCAATAAAATCGGAACTTACAGCGTAGCCGTAAACTGCCACTATCATAAAATTCCATTTTTTGTAGCAGCGCCGTACACCACCGTCGACATTAATTGCAAAAACGGCAGCGAAATCCCGATTGAACAGCGAAATGAAAATGAAGTGCGTGGATTCGGCGAACTCTTATGGGCGCCAAAGAACATTCGCGTTTATAACCCGTCGTTTGATGTCACACCGAATGAACTGGTCAGCGCGTGGATTCTCGATAAAGCAGTTTACTTTAAAAAAGATATTGAAAACGGAGTATTAAAACTATGTTAGGAATCATCGGCGGCTCAGGTTTTGAAAAATTTGACGAATTTGAAACAATTGAAGTGTTAAACCGCGATACTCCTTTCGGGCCTGCGGCCAGCGGTTTCAAAAAAGTAAAAGTCGATGGAACTGAGTTTCTGTTTATTTCACGGCATGGTGAGCATCACGAGCATTTGCCGAGCGAAATCAATTATCGTGCGAATATTTACGCGTTCAAAAAAATGGGTGTAAAAGCCATTGTATCTTTCAGCGCGGTGGGCTCTTTACAAAAAGAATTTGTTCCCGGAGAACTGGTTATTCCTTATCAGTATATCGACCGTACAAAGTCATTGCGGCAGCATAGCTTCCTTGGTGGCGGGCTTATCGGTCATGTGTCGCTTGCAAAACCAATCTGCGAAGAAATGGCAAAGCAAACGCGCACACTGATTCTCCAGAATCATCTCGATGAAAATTTCAAAACGCATTTCGGGCAGACCTATGTTTGCATAGAAGGCCCTTATTTTTCGACGGCAGCAGAGTCGAGCACTTATCGTCAGATGGGCGCGCACATTATCGGTATGTCGAATTTTCCGGAATACGCGCTTGCGCGCGAGGCAGGATTACCCTACTTACCATGTTGCTTCATTACGGATTACGATTGTTGGGACGACTCTATCCCGCATGTGACAATTGCTGAAGTAATAAAAGTTATGAAAGATAACAATGCAAAGGCGTTTGAGTTACTTAAGATGCTATTAAAAGTGAAAAATATTCACGAAGGCAGCGCGGCCT
>JANOJH010000566.1:0-1343 GCA_031408135.1 Bdellovibrio sp.
TATCTTCAAATGTGATTTTATCAATCCAGGCCGGCAGGAAAAAAAAACGTACCTGTTGCTTTTGCTCAAGTTCTTCAATGTATTGCCAGAGATTTTTACCTTTTTCCGTTCCATCTAGTTTTTGGTCGAGGACACTCTGTGAAAAGGCGCTAAAACTAAGTAACGTAATAAAGGTGAGTAGAAATTTTCTCAAGCAAAGTGAGTTTAGTTACGACTGAAAGATAAATAGTAAAGACTAACAACCAAAATCTTTGTGCGTGTCTTCAACAAAACATGAGTTAGATTTATAAAGCGGGCTCCTGCTGACTAAGGCAATGAAAAGATCCTAGGCCCCAGATAATGTCCCAGGAATCTAAACCAATTACTTTTCTATCTGGAAAACACTTTCGAAGTATCTCCAACGCATGTTCATCATTCTTATCCCGATAGGTGGGCACTATTACATATCTATTCGCTATGTAGAAATTGGCATATGAAGCAGGTAATCTCATTTCTTCAAACACAATTGCTGAAGGCATTGGCAGTTCTACAATATTGATTTGCTTACCCGATTCTAACCGCATCGATTTTAGCGACTTAAGATTTTTCTGAAGTGGTTCGTAATTCTCATCCCCTTTATTCCCTTCAACAACTGTTACAACTGTATCTTCATTCACAAAGCGTGTGATGTCGTCAATATGGCCATCAGTGTCATCTCCGATAATACCATCGCCTAACCATAAAATATTCGAAACCCCATAATAGCTATGCAAATATTCTTCAATCTGCTTTTGATTGAGATGAGGATTTCGATTTGTATTTAATAAACAAGAAGTAGTTGTAAGGACAGTTCCCTTTCCGTTGAAATCAACAGAGCCACCTTCCATGACGATACCAGGATAGACCACTGGAAGATTATAGTGCTTGGCGATTAATGTTGGAATATTATCATCCAGGTCGAAGGGAGGATATTTTCCACCCCAGGCGTTGTAGCCCCAATCTAAAATCATTTTCTTCTTTTCAGATTGGTTGATTAAAAATGCTGGGCCATGATCTCGACACCATGCATCGTTAGTAGGATGCATGAAAAATTGAATATTCGCAAAATCAGCACCCACTTTTTGGAGGTGGGTAATTGCCCTTGTCTTCATCGCTTCATCAACGAAATTAATATTTACCTTTTCACCTTCAGCTACCTTCTTGATGAACTCGCAATAAATTGGATAAATCGTTTCAATCTTGCCAGGCCAGGATGCTTCTTTGTGCGGCCAGCTTAGCCATGTAGCGGTGTGCGTAGTAAATTCTGCTGGGAAGTGATAGCCGAGTTGTTGGGGAGTTTTCAAGTTATTATTCATTATAAATTC
>JANOJH010000259.1:0-1778 GCA_031408135.1 Bdellovibrio sp.
TGATAGATTTCTGCACGCTTTTCCAGGTTTGCTTTTTCAAACTTATCGGGTCTTCGCTTTCTTCGGCATCGGCAAAATAAGCGATGGCCTGTGGCACGGTGATCATCAGGTTTTGTGTGGTGTATTTCTCTTTGTGGAATTCTACAAAATCGGCAACGGTGAAATGGTTGAGCAGTTCGGCAATATCCCAAAAGTCTTTTTTCTTGCCCCTGCCCAAAATGGCCTGCACTTTCATGGCGATGATGTCTTGGGTTGAAAACATTCTCAAGCCTTCTCTATTTTCTTCAGGCCGGATCAACGGATGTGGATGTCGCACTAAATCGACTTTTACTTCATCCACAAAGCAAAAAATACCAAAGCGTGGGTTTGATGTTCTATTATCAAATGATGATTTGAATTTTCTTTCAAAGGCACTAACGATTTCAGAGTTTTCAAATGATTTATTTGAAAATAAATCCAAGTCAACAGACTTCCGATGTCCGTACAAAAGAGACAACGCTGTGCCACCTACCAGCGAAAAGCCCTTGAGTTCGGGCATCTCCATCAGTTGCTTCAATACGGAAAAAGTGTGGGGTTCAACTGTCTTAAGGTGTAACATCTGAAATCGGTTATGGGTCTGTCAATCACGGCACTTGCTAAATACATGGTTGTCATCGGAAGAAATTTAGCTTTCAACAAAGCCTCGCGCACTTTGTCATCGCCATAGTACCTGCGGCAGTTGCGTATGTCGTCTACATCGCCACGCTCAAACACACGCTCGATCACAAAGTTGGCCTTGGCATTATAGTCGATATTTTCAAACACCACATCCCAAAAAATGCGCTTGTTGAAAATGGGGTTGGGTTTAGTTTCCATAAAATGCCTTACTTAATTTCAGGATAGTTAAGCTTTTTACAAATTTCCTTAAACTTTGGATCATCCCGCAAAGGGATTAGGTAGGGGCTTGCCATTAAGAACAAACCTGAATCGAACCATTTATCCACAGATGGAAAATTTAGAACTGTGGGTTTAACCACCCTTTCAAGCGTTTTCAAAGCCTCTTCTTTCTGGCCATAAATAACCAGGATTTCACTTACGTTTTGTGGATTGGCAGTACTGTATTTGTTTCTGAATTTATTGAAGTACTCGTCTGCTTTGGTTTTTTGATTTAAGGCGAACGAGATTACTGTCATAAGAAATAGCCGATCCTTTTCATCGCTGATTTTATCAACCAGGGGCAAGGCTTCTTTTGCCTGTCCGTTTAATACCAATAAATGCGCGAGTGTTGAGACGGCATTACGATTACTGATTTCTTTTTCCCTTTTCCAGGCATCGAGTGCCTCACCGAACTGGCCATTTAAAGCGAAGGCATGGGTCAGCGATAAGTGTGCAAAAGACTGTAGCGGATCTAACTCAACAGCCTTTTTGCATAATTCAAGCCCTTCCTGATAGAAGCCCAAATAACTCAGGTTTCTCCCTGCATTTCGGAGGACTCTTGGATTTTCGCTTTCAATGGAGAGGGCTCTTCTTACGTCTTTTTCTACCTGAATAAAATTCCCGTGGCTCCAGGATATAATAGCAGCATTGATGTGCGCATCTGCCAGGTTTGGATCAATCTTGAGAGCTCTCGCATTATACTGTTCCCCTTTCGATAAATCAAAAAGTTGGGCGGTTGACATGTAGGCCCATGCCAGGGCAAAACCAGAATCAATTTTCACTGCTCGGGAAAAATAGTCTGAAGCAATTTCGGGGTCGTATTCTGAATTCCGGTCGTGAAAATAGCGGCCTTGCTGGTAAAG
>JANOJH010000355.1:0-1986 GCA_031408135.1 Bdellovibrio sp.
CCTTAATTCTATTCGGGTAGATAGGCTCACCGCTGAATTAACAAAAGCTTTTGACTTAGTATTTTTGGATAACACGGTACTCGAAGAATTAAGTAATAGTGAAAAAAGTGTATTGGAAAATTCCATTCGTTTAGGCTTAGGAGCCATCATTTCGTTCGATGATTTTCCTGAGAAAGGTAAAACCATAAACCAACTTCTTCCTTTAAAAACCAAACGCTTAACTGTCGATACTGTCCACATTCGTTTTCCTGAATCAAAACTTTATACGCTCCCCGTATTGCCAATTGAAATTATACCCAACGCATTCATCCAATCAATTACACTTCATAAAGGTCGCACGCTTTCCGGATACGTTTATTCTGGTTTTGGAAAAGTTGGGTTCCAATTGTTGAGGGAAACGTACCGCATCAGCCTGGAAGGAAATGCAGCAGATTATTCTTCTATCTGGTCTGACTTGATCGAACGAACAGCAAGAGCAAAAAATAAAATGTTTAAAGTTAAACTTGGCAAATCGCTTCCATATTATCCGGATGAACCGTTGTCGATCGAGGTTATTTCTTCTGGTCTACAGCCCTCACTCTATTCCAAAAAAAATCTAATACCACTTGCCGAAGACGTAGTCATCGATGACTATTGGCATGGAAAGAGTTGGGCGGATAAAACTGGCTGGCATCAATTTTTCATTCAACAAGATTCAACTGAACTGAACTATTTTGTTTCCGATAAAAATGAGTGGAGAGCGCTTCGAATCGCGAAACAGATTAAAGAGAATGAGCTTGCACAAGTCTCTCCCGATAGCCATCGGGATGAAATGGATGCTTCTCCAGAATATCAGGCAACAACAGTTTCTCCTCTTTTATTCTACTTGATTTTTCTATTGGCCGCAGGGTTCTTGTGGTTTGCTCCAAAGATCTGATTAAACTTTTTTCGCCTGGGAACCAGTATGAAAAGAAGCCCTACACTTTGAATTTTATTGCAGGCAAGGTTCCGTGGTTCACTCCAAAAGTGCGGAGGATGCGCGACAGATGAAGCGCATTCATCCCGATGGCTATCGGGAGGGTCTTTTGCGCGGACTGTACTTTCAATCTGGCGGTGCTTTCGTTCCGAGCACTTGCATTCAGCTTTTTCTATGCGTCCCACCAACTTGTAGGATCGGATAGTCCTTTTCACATTTTCAGCAGGCCCTAATTTTAGAGATGTCCTATAATTAATAAAACCATCTTATTTCTTATAAAACTTCCACGAGCTTTTGAAATCCCTTGTCAATGGCTGGTCCGTTAAAATTGCCCTTACCATCTCCACCGGCATGCTGTTTTCGTGTAGCACAGCATCGTGATATTGCTTGTATGTCATCTTACGAGTGTCAACTAATTCTTTTTTCAATGCATAGAATTGAAAAGCACCCGTCATATAAGCCAATTGATACAATGGCCCATAGTTACCGGTGAAGGAACGCCTCACTTCACCTTCAGCATTTGCCCGTTCGTGACCAACGCGGTCCACCAAAAAGTCGATGCACTGTTGAGGCGTCCACTTGCCGAGATGATAGTTGAGTGAGAAAATAATACGTGCACAACGGTGCATGCGCCAGAAAAGCATTCCCATGCGGTCTTCCGGTGATTGTGGAAATTTCATGTCCCATAGGATTAACTCCCAATAAAGCGCCCAACCCTCCGACCAAAACGGTGTGCGGTAATTGCGATACTCTTTAAACCGGTTGTTCATAAATCCCTGCAAATGATGGCCAGCTATTAATTCATGATGAACGGTCGCACGAGAAAAATGAGGGTTATTGCCCCGCATACTCATGAGTTTGTCTTCGTGGTTCATCTCACTAGTAGGATAAGAAATCTGAAGCACTTCCCCGCCCAGGAAAAACGGACTGATCAGTTGTTGCTTCGGGGGCATCATGCGCATCCGCCAAGTCTCTTCAGCAATGGGTAAAATGGTTATCAAGTCGTTCTTCTTCAGGAAGTCAACAGAGTC
>JANOJH010000579.1:0-1997 GCA_031408135.1 Bdellovibrio sp.
ATTGTAACAAGGCTGATCAGCATCGTCCTTGGAAACTTCGGCAAGTACAGTTTGCCGGGTATCATCAGCCAGGCAAAACCGCCGGTGAAAAAAAGCAGTGTAAGCTTTGTGGAATAATAATTGGCATTCAGGCGAGTCCACCAAACGATGGGAATAGCAAACATCAAAAAAATCAGAAAACCCGTAGCCGTTTTTTTAAAAAAGTCGAATCGCATAAAAACAGCTTAGATGAATTGCCGCCTCTAAACAATCTCATTTTGAGACGCTCAAATGCCTTACCCCGACTAACAATTTTCTGCACATTCGCTGATTTTTCCCTTTAGAGCCAATACCGTTTAGTTCTTCGGGCATCCCTTTTGCGAAGTCTTCATTGAGGTCATTTATATGAATAAACTCACATGCTTTCTGCTTTTTGCTGCGACACTGTTATTCTATAAACTCAGCTTCGCAAATTCGTGCAGGGCCTTGGTTCACAACAGCCAGGCTTCAACTTACGCCCGCGAAGTTACGGTGGTTATCGGGACCGACCGCGAAGGTTCGAAATCAGCATTAGTTGCAGCCGAACTTGTAGCACAATTGACTTCCGACCCTACTGTTCGGGTAAATCTGGTGGATCTTGCAAAGCTTCCGAAGTCGGTTTTCAAATCTGATTATTTTGCAAAAAAAACTAAGGTTTTTACTGAGAACTTTGTTGATCCGATTGACCGTGCCAACGGATTGATTTTTGTGGTGCCTGAATATGATGGCGCCGTACCGGGAATACTTTCTTACTACATGAACCACATGCGATTAAGTCTGCTGAAAAAAGATGTGGCGCTGGTTGGCATTTCTGCCGGTAAATGGGGCGCACGAGCGGCGCTTGACAGCTTCAAAGGCACGCTAACTCACCGAGGAGCTGTCATTCAAGGCTTTCTGCAGGTTAATATCGAACAGATTAATGATAAATTCTCAGGCCCAGATCTGACTCACGCCGATTCAAAAGCCCGCCTTGCCACAACCGCAACCGGCCTGATTAAGGAAGTTAATGTGGCCAGCTGGGGTAGCGTTCCCTCACAGAAAATTCTGGCACAGGTGGCAGAATCGACTTTAAACAAACAGGTCAAACTGGAACTGGATAACGGCGTTGCCGTTGAGGGTAAGCTTGCTGAATTTATTCTGAACGAAAACGGAACATTGGCTTATTTAAAGTTCGGCGGGCCTACTAAAATAAAATTCAATGATAAAGTCATCGATGGACAAGACGCAGACGTGCACAATCAAGGCTACGGCATGCCGGTCGGAACCATTAAAAATTTCAAAAAAAACTGGTATAAAAAAGAAAACCTTGAAGCCGCTAAAATTGTACTCGGCAAGCGCTTAAAGCTGGAATATGAATCCGGCGTCGTGGTGGATGGTATTGTTAAAAAATTAACTTTGGACGCTGACGGAAATCTTCAGGTGATTACTTTTACAAATGTGATGGCCACCAAGCAGGGTGAACTAGTCTTTGATAAAGCGCGGGGAGATTTCGACATCGCTGTTGGAAACCACGTCGAGAAGTTTGAACTAAAGCCTGAGAGCCGGCCTTAGTTGAACATTTTCTTGGTTTTTTTTATTTCGTCGACGAAATTTTTGATCTGTAACTGTACATAATCAATCTTTTGAATGACGGAATTAAAATCTTTTTCTTTTTTCAATGCAAATTTAACATCGCGTAAGGCCTGTCTTGCGCCTTCAATTGAAAACTTATCGCGATACAATAGTTTGCGGATTAAAAATGCGTTTTCGACGTCTTTTTTTGTGTAGAGACGTTGGTTGTTTGAAGCTTTCTTGGGTTTAAGCAGTTCGAATTCCTGCTCCCAATATCTTAAAACATACTGTTTGATGCCCAGCAAATCTGCCACATCGCCGATTTTAAAACCGAAACGATCCGGGATATTGTTAATTTCATTTAGTAATTCGTCGTCGATCAAAACACTCGGAAAACTTGCGGATTCTGATTTATGGAATGATACTTC
>JANOJH010000406.1:0-10145 GCA_031408135.1 Bdellovibrio sp.
GTTTAATGCGCAGCCTTGATGTTGCATTGAAAACAAATGACAAACTGGCAATTCAGGATGCGCTGGAGCCACTCGATCAGGTCTTAAATCAGATCAACTTGGTTCGTGCCGAAATCGGCGGGCGCATCAATCAGCTGAACATCACAACTGATGTGCTTCAGAAGACGGTTCTGGATAACAAAACCGTGGTTTCGCACCTGGAAGACGCAGACCTGTTTCAGACAATGTCAGACCTTACGAGGTCGGATACCGCGCTTAAAGCTTCTCTTGAGACTTCCAGCAAAATCATGAACAGAAGCCTACTGGATTTTTTAAGGTAGCCAAATTGCGGCCAAATTTAAGAAAATGACAGATATCTGCAGAGATAATTTACAATATCCAGAAATATTACCCCCATTTCTTGACTTTCTAACCCATTAGAAATATTTAAACTTTCGCTGAACACAACCGATTAGGGTTTAGATTAAGGTTTAAGATTGCTGACAAGGAGATAGTCATGCTCGTACTTACAAGGAAGTTAGGGGAAAGCATCGCCATTGATGATCACATCAAGATTCGGGTGGTTCAAATTAAGGGTAAACAAGTCCGCCTTGGTATCGAAGCCCCAAAAGACACTAAAATTCATCGAGAAGAAGTTTATATGGCTATTCAGGATCAGAATCATCAATCTGTTCAGGTCAGTTCAGACAAGATTAAAAATATCGGTAAACTTTTAAAGCCCGAGTAATCCCTTAAAATAATTCACAGCGTTAAAGAGAATAAAATTGATATGGCCTCGATTTAAGTCCAGAATTTATTTAACCATTTTGGTTTAGTTCTTTGTCTGTACAAAGAGCATGGGGGGTCTTGCATGGTTATAAATACAACTCGTTTTGGCACGGTTGAGCTGAAATCTGATGAAGTTTTAACCTTCAATGAAGGCCTTCTTGGTTTTCAAGACCTGCGAGAGTTTGTACTTTTAGACGACCCTAATGACGATATTTTTGCCTGGTTACAAAGCTGCGAGCTGCCTTCGATTGCATTTCCGGTTTTAGAACCTGAGTTGTTCGGTCATAAATACAATTTAAGTTTAAATCGAACGGATTTTGAATCCTTGAAAATGCAGCAGGGTCAGAGCCCGGCGTTTTTGAGTATTATTACGATTCCAGATGATCCCACTCAAATGACGGCCAATATCAAAGCTCCGATTGTAATCAATTTAGAACAGCGCCTCGCGCGCCAGTGTGTGCTGCAGGATAATCATCTTGCGATTAAAGAACCGATATTTACTAAACTTCAAAGTCGGGTTGTTCAGAATCCGAAAACGCCTATTAAAAGCCAGGGACGCCAGTTTGACATGACGGTTAAAGTGCCTGAATCTTCTAAAGGTTCGATTGACCACGACGTCTAATTAGCTGATCTTGATTCGATGTTTATTAAGTCTTTTTTATTTTCACACGCTGAAAATCTTATTTCCATTGGTAAAAACCGAATAATACATTCTGAAGATCGTCTTGAATTAATGCCGGATCTGAATCCGGAAAAAATTCCGTGGGACGAATCAAAAGTAAACTGGACTGAGAAAAAAGAATTTTTAATTTCGTTGTTGAAAGTTTCACGTAAGAACTTTATCAAAGCAATCAGCTTTCAGGTCATTGCAAGTGCGTTTTCGTTTGCAACCCCATTTTTGGTACACGCGTTTATTTCACGATTACAGCTAGGTCAACTCACTCAGGAAGATGTCTTACAGTTGTGTTTGATCGCCTTGGGCTTTGGAGTATGTGGCGCCGGAAACGGAATTGCCATTCAACACTATTTCTTTCAAACTCTGAAATTCAATCAAATCGCAATAAATCTGGTTAATAAAAAGATTTTTTCACACTCGCTTAAGCTTTCAGCATCGGGCCGAAATAAATATCAGGTCGGGGATATCGTTAACTACATGAGTTCTGATTCTGATGCCATTGCCGATGGTTGTATCACGACGATAGACCTGACGAACGCAGTTTTACTTTCGATTGGTTGTACGGCCATGCTGTTTTATTTTCTCGGTTGGTCGGCGCTGGTTGCAGTGGTTGTGATGGGATTACTGATACCGATGACAAGTCATCTTTCGAAAAGTTTTATGCACCTTGAAGACGAAATGATGAAGTTCAGGGATAAGCGGATGACGTTAATGACACAACTGTTAAGCGCAATCCGGATAGTAAAATACTTTGTCTGGGAAAAAAGCGTTCTGAATGAAGTCAGCGACATTAGGGCCAAAGAAGTGAGTGCCCGGTTTAAATTAGCGCAGGCTGAAATTTCTTGGGGCCTGATTTATACATCGATTACTTCAATTGTTTTGTTTACCGCGCTGTTGACCCATGTCCTGCGGGGCTTTCCGATTGATATGGCGCTGATTTTTACGTGCATTTCAATTTTCGGGATAATGGAAGATCAATTCGGCGGACTTTCCAGGTTTATCAGTCGGTTCATCAATATAGTTGTCAGCGGCGGCCGAATCGTCAATTTTGTGCAGTCTGAAACTGTGCAGATAGAAAAAAAGGCGGGCTCCACTTCGGCCGAAATCGAAATTAGCAATCTGTCGTTTTATTTTGATCCTGCAAAAAAAATATTTGCCGGCCTGACTCTTAATTTACAGAAAGGTCAATCGCTGGCGGTCGTAGGGCCTGTCGGCAGCGGGAAGACGACATTATTAAATCTGATCCTGAATGAATTTCAGCCGAATGAAGGTACTTTATTATTTGCTGCAGACTCAATCACCCGATCTTATGTTCCGCAGGACGCGTATATTATCAATTCTACTTTGCGCGAAAATATTATTTTCGGTAAACCGCACGTTACGGAAGCGCAGATCAATCATGCTTTGAAATTATCCGCGCTTGAGTTTGATCTCATGGCTTGGCCATCAGGGCTGGATACCGAAATCGGTGAAAAGGGAGTTAACCTGTCTGGCGGTCAGAAGCAGAGGGTCAGTCTTGCGCGGGCCATTTTAGCAAATTCAGATCTTGTGCTGCTGGATGATCCGCTCTCGGCAGTTGATCCGATGACCGAGAATTTTCTGGCCGATCAGCTGATATTCGGGGAATGGAAAAATAAAACCAGAGTTATGGTAACGCACCGACTTGGTGCTGTGTCTAAATTTGATAAAATTTTATTTCTCGAAGATGGACGGTATTTTCTTGGTACCTACGATGAATTGATGACATCCAGTCAGTCATTTCAGAAGTTTTTAAAGACCCATTCTGAAAATCTGCAACTCGAGAAAAAGGCCGGCATGCCGGCACAGGTCAGAGAGTTAACACTTCCCGGCCTAACCGGGGAATCGGGTAGGCAGATGCAGGATGAAGATCGCGCAATCGGCGCGGTTGAAAAGTCTGTTTATCTGAATTATCTGAAAGCGCTCGGTGGCCGGGGAACAAAGCAGAAAAAGATTCTGATACTGTTATTTCTGGGTGCGATTGCCGTTGTGGCGGCGCCATTAATACAAAAACTCTGGCTTTCGCAATCTGACAAGCTAGTTGATTTTACGCCGCTCAGAATAATTCTGGTCTACGGCGGTCTTGGCATAACGACGATGGTGCTGGTTTACCTGAGTAATTCATTCTGGTCGCGAAGGGGAATTGAGGCCGGAAAGTATTTCCATGATCAGATGCTGAAGTCGATTCTTGCGGCACCCATCCGGTTTTTTGATAGCACGCCTGTCGGCCGCATTTTGCAACGATTTTCGCGTGACGTAGAATCGGTTGATCTGCATTTGCAGTGGAGCTTCGACCATACTATTCATGCCTTTTTTCATATTACGCTGTCGTTTGCTTTGATTGTGTTGATTTTGCCAATAGTCCTCGCGATCATACTTCCGATTTTCTATATTTATTACCGATTGCAGAATAGCTATCGTCGGGTTGCCAGGGAAATCAAGCGGCTAGATTCGATCGCAAGGTCGCCGCGCTATGCGCACTTCAAAGAAACATTGCAGGGGCTTTCGGTCATTCGCGCATTTGATCAGTCGGAATGGTCCATGAATCAGTTTTACTCAAAACTGAAGTATTCAACCGAGATGTTTCACACTCACTACATGGTTAATCGGTGGTTCTCAACGCGCCTGCCGCTCATTGGTGCCGCGATTTCGGCTTCTACCGGCCTCACAGTGGTCTTTTCGAGTTATCACGGCCACATCGCTGCAGGCACCGCAGGGTTGGTTACCATTTACGCACTGGATTTCTGGCGACACCTCAATTGGGGCGTTCGGATTTTTTCGGATCTCGAGTCTCGAATGACTTCGGTAGAGCGGCTGCAGTTTTATTGTGAATTGCCGGCCGAAAAGAATTACATCGGGCAGTCTGCTGAGTTAGATCCGGCCTGGCCACGGTCAGGAAGCCTTGAGTTCAGGAATGTCAGCCTTCGGTATGCCGATCATCTGCCGATGGTACTGAAAAACGTCAGTTTTAAAATAAAATCCGGCAGCAGGGTGGGACTCATCGGGCGAACCGGTTCGGGGAAAACCACGATTTTTCAGAGCGTTTATCGATTTGTAGATATCGTTGCCGGCCAAATTCTTTTAGACAATCAATCCATTCATCAGGTTCCGTTGAAACTGATACGAAAACATCTGGCCGTGATTCCGCAGGACCCCACACTCTTTATGGGGACTCTCCGCAGTAATATCGACCGTTATAAACAGGTAAGTGATACCGATGTCTGGTCGGTACTAAAAAAAGTTTCGCTGGAAGAATTTGTCAGGGCGCTACCGGACCAGTTGGATTTTCCTGTGGCCGAAAATGGTGCCAATCTTTCGCAAGGGCAAAGGCAGCTGATTTGTCTCGCGCGCGCATTACTTATGAAAGTGAAGATTATTTTTCTTGATGAAGCTACGGCAAGTGTCGATGTTGAAACAGACGCACTTGTTCAGAAAGTGATTCGGGAGTCGCTTGATGGAATTACCCTGATTACGATAGCCCATAGGCTTTCGACTTTAGACGGCTATGACTCAATTATAGAACTGTCCAGCGGGGAAATTAAAGACCAAGTATTGAGTTAAGTTCAGGATTGCGGCCGCTGTTTTTGCCGCTGGCAAGTGTTTCAGTATCGATGACAGATCCATCATAGTACTGACAAACAGAAATTTCTTCGCCTTCAAAAGTTTTGAAAGTTGTTTGGTTCTGTGATCCACAGGCCTGAACACCTTTTTTGTAGTTATGTAAAGAAAGTGGAACTTCAATTCGTGCGTCTTTATTCAGAATATCAATAGAGCCAACCAGTGTGAGGCCAAATTTGCATAGCCCGATTTGGTCTTCAAATGCATTAACAACTAAAAATTCGCCGCCAGCTGCAAAACAGGCCCGAATCTGAGGATTTCGTCCGGCGTAAGTTGCGGTCGTGGTAAGTAAAATCGTTGCCAATAATGCCAAATTTTTCACAAGGTCCCCCTAAAAAATTGACTTAACTTTTTGCTGAAGTGGTTTTATAAACCAAAGTTTCTTAAAAAACCAGCAGCATTTGCCGTTGCAAGTCATTATAGGGGGCGCATTGAACGACCCTGTATTTTATACATCTCGCATGGTAGCGATCAGTTACTACTTCTTACTAGTGGCAATTGCCTCATTCAACGTTTTCAAAAGCGGTTTAGAAGATGGAACCATATCTTGCGAGAAGTACCACCAGAAATACCCACCCACAAAATTAGGATGATTAATTTTCATGTTATAATAGCGATTAATGTAAGCTTTTTTTCGATCTGCGTGCTTCGTTCCCACTTCACCGAATCCAATCTTCGAATTAGGAAATAGCGCCGCTAATTTTTGAAAGACTTGAGGCCAATCCGGTTGCAGATCATTGCAATCATCTTCGTAGTAGCTTATAAAAACATAATCTAATCCCAGCTTCATAGTTGCGGAAATATTTTTTTGGGCCCAGGTAAACATTTCGTTAGACTTTTTCTCCCAGCAACCTTCATTATAATATAAGGTTAATGCTGCGGTTTTTTCTTTAGCTTTCACTAGGCTATAAGCGGCATTCATTTTTGCTACTACTGTAGGGGTGTCCCCAAGCCATTCTCCATTGATTTCGTTGCCTATTTCCCAAATGTCGACGTTGCTGCCAAGAGCATTTAAGTACTCTTTGGTCCGCGAAGAGTATTCATCTGTACTGATACTTTTGACATAAAAAGAATCCAGTATTTCACCCATTATATAGCTAACCTCATGAATTTGTTTAGCTGCATTTACATAATTAGATGCTTCGACAGTTTCATCAAAAACTATTCGCGTTGTAGGTTTAGGCTTTAAACTTTTTAAAGATTTGATTATTGCAGGAAGATTTTCAATGGAATCAATCGTTACTCCGTAAATCCGTTCCGAGGCAGGCGCTGAACGTTGCTTAACGCTTGGCTTAGAAACGCACCAAGAGAATGGGCATGAGGAAAAAACAAAAATGAAAATAAAAAATTGAATAATCATTTAATTGAAATAGCAGAAGAAAACAGGCTCCTCAATAAATATTAAAGAGTAGTTTTGGAACGTAAAAAATAATACCGTTATAAAAGTTTAATGCCAATGCTGTTGCGGACTCTCAAAACAGCTATTCAATAGGCGCAGGCAGGGACTTTTCGGCTTTTGCGCCCAGATCTTTTAATTTCTGAACCTGCGAAATCAGATTGCCCCGGCCCGTGCTGAATTTGCTCATGACGTCTGTATGGGCCTTTTGCACGGAATTAATTCTTTCGCCGACGGTTTCGAGATCACTGACGATACCTGCAAATTTGTCGTAGAGTTCTCCACCCCGTTTTGCGATTTCGAGTGCGTTCCGCTGTTGCCGCTCTTGTTTCCAGAGCGAAGCAACAGTTCGAAGAGTTGAAAGTAATGTTGTAGGGCTGACAATCGCCACGTTTTTATCCCACGCCTGTTCGAATAATTCGGGTTTTAGGCGGAAGGCCAGCGCAAAAGCAGGTTCAACCGGCATAAAGAGCATAACAAAATCCGGTGAAACCACCTGATCGGCCAGATGATATTTTTTGTCTGACAGGTCATTAATGTGACGTTTAAGTGACTCAACGTGAGCAACGGCAAACTTATCCCGCTCGGCCTCAGTATGGGCTGAGACCGAAGCTTCGTAGGCAATGAGAGTCATTTTAGAATCGACGATGAGATGTTTGCCTTCTGGAAGTTTAACGATAACATCCGGGCGCAACATTTCGCCGCCAAGCCCTCTGACTGTTTCCTGAGTAAAATACTCTTCGCCCTTTCGCAGACCCGAGCGCTCAAGAATATTCTCGAGAATAAGCTCACCCCAGTTGCCCTGAGTTTTATTTTCGCCTTTAAGTGCCAAAGTCAGATTTTGCGCGTCTTTCGACATGGTCTGATTGAGTTCTATCAATTTTGAAATTTCACCTTTCAGGTGGCTTCGGTCTTTTTGTTCATTGATATAAGTGTCTTCGACCTTTTTTTCAAAATCTTTCAATTTATCCCGCAAAGGCGAAAGAATGTTTTCGAGCTGCTTTGAATTTTGTGAGGTCATTTTATCGGATTTTTCATCGAAAATTTTTTGGGCCAGATTTTCAAAATGCAAAGTGAGCGTCTTTTGCATGAGGGTGCTGTCTATTTTACCCTGGTCGGCGTTTGCCTGCGTCAGTTCATATTTGGTTTTCCAGGTTTGTGTTTCGAGATCAAACTTCAGGCGGAGCTTTGAGTAAATTAAAAAACCTGTAATGCCGCCACCGAGTACAAACGCTGCCAGAGCTATGAGAATTTCCATTTTTAGACCTCTTAATTTTCAAAAAACCTATTTTCACCCTAGCAAATCTTTGCTAGCTTGTCGTGATGACAAAATTAAATGCCTGGATTTTAGCGGCGCGTCCTAAAACACTATCGGCTTCGTTGGTCCCAATTGTGGCAGCCAGCGGCCTTACCAGAGGCTTAGGGTACCAAATTGACTGGTGGATTGTCGCATTTGCCTTACTTGCAAGCTTTTGCATTCAAATCGGGACTAATCTGGTTAATGATGCCATGGATTTTAAAAAGGGTGCTGACACCGAAAAGCGGATTGGTCCGCAAAGGGTTACCCAGCAGGGCCTGTTTACCTACAAACAGGTCATGAGTGCGGCAGCGGTGTTTTTCTTCCTTGCCGCGTGCTTCGGAATTCCACTTGTCGTTCATGGCGGAGTTCCGATCCTGATTATAGGCATTGTTTCCATCCTGATGGGTTATGCCTACACGTCGGGCCCAATGCCGTTAGCCTATCATGGACTCGGTGATTTATTCGTCATTTTATTTTTTGGATTGATTGCTGTTGGTGGGTTATTTTTTCTGCTGACGGGTACTTATGGTTTGCCGGCATTTGTGGTGGGTTTACAAATCGGATTTCTGAGCACGGTGCTGATCGCAATCAATAATCTCCGTGATATGAAGACCGATGTGCTCGTGAATAAGAAAACCTTGGCGGTAAGATTTGGCCTGCAGGGTGCACGATTCTGGATTGCCTTTTTAATTTTTGCGCCTTTCCTCGGTGGTTATTACTGGCTTTCAATTCAGCGCTGGTGGGTTTATATAATTCCGCTTTTGGCGCTGCCGCTGGGTCTGTTCATTGCAAAGCGGATTTTCCGGACCGAGCCTAGTTCAGAGTACAACCGGTTTCTGGCCATGTCTTCTGCGTACAGCCTTGTCTTCAGCGTTTTACTGGCCTTGGGTTTTCAACTTTGATAAAAACTTTCTTATCTCCTTATTCACTTCAGAAAAGACGAACGACCAATATACTTTTGCAATTGCCAATTCAACGGGGAGTGCTGCTTAAGGTTCTTGATGGTGAAAACTGGGGAGTGGCTGACTTGTGCCCAAAGCCCGAACTTGGCGATGCGGATTATGCAGTTGAAATAAAAAATTGTGGTCCGCTATACAGGCGGGCTATCGAGCTGGCCAATGAAGATTTAGAGGCCCGTCGGAATAATGTTAGCCTGTTGGCTGATAAACCGGTTAGAAATAATTTTCTTATAACCGATTATCGGGATACTGATGTATTCAGAAAAAACTTAAGCGGACAGACCGTCAAGATAAAAGGCGATCGAGATATTGTCGGTTTAAGTCGTATTCTGAACGCTCTTGATTTTGAAGTAAAACTTCGGGTTGATTTTAACTCGGGCCTGACTGGCGAGGAATTTGAAAAATTTTTAGCGTTAATATCTGAATCGACACGAAATAAAATAGAGTACATTGAAGATCCGACGCCGATTTGCTCGCGGTGGAAGCAATGGAACACAATTATTCCACTGGCTTTTGATTTTCAGCCAGGTGAATACAACTCTGAGTATGCGGAGGTCCAGATTGTTAAGCCAAGCCGCCAGTCGCTGCCCACAAAATTGGGCCGCGTAACGTTCACCTCTGCAATGGACCACCCGGTAGGCGTTGCACATGGGCTACGGGTCGCGCAGAAATTTGCAACGGCAGATTCCGGATTTCTGACTCTGGACCTTTATGAAACCCCGTTTGAAAAATATTTTGTTCAACAGGAAAATGATCTGAATTTTTCGGAAATTGCCCGGTCAGACACTGGAATCGGAATGTCGGCTGAACTTAAAAAGTTAATTTGGACCTGCTTATGATTACGTTTGAAGAGGGCCGCCCCAACCAACTGTTGATGAACCCCCGGCTTCCTGAAGCGGAAAAGACGGTCATCAGAAAATTGCAGTTCGGGTTTGAGTTGAAATTTGCAAAGTCTGGTCATTTTCTGATTGCAAGCTCGGGCTCAACTCAAAATATTAATTCCAGCGTTAAACTCGTGGTGTTGTCTTTAAAGGCCGTGCTGAATTCGGCCGCCAGGTTTAACCGGCATTTTGCAGCCGGAGAGACTGATCATTGGGGGCTGGTACTGCCTAATTTTCATGTTGCCGGTCTTGGTATTTTTGCGCGTGCAAAGTTAGCCGGAGCCCGTGTATTTGAACGGGAATGGCAGGTTAAAGATTTTTCAGACTGGATTCTTATTAACGGAATTAAATTTATTTCACTGGTTCCGGCGCAGATCTTTGATCTTGTAAATTCTGCAGTGGAGGCCCCGGTCGGTCTTCGAGCCGTGCTCGTGGGAGCAGGAGGGCTCGACCCCGAACTTCGGGACAAGGCGCTGGCCCTGAAATGGCCCTTGGCTGAGACTTACGGCATGACCGAAACGGCCTCGAT
>JANOJH010000461.1:0-1388 GCA_031408135.1 Bdellovibrio sp.
ACCCAATGTTTAGGTGCCGATATGAGAACTGCTGATGGCTCTTGATCAGCACATCCAAGATGCTTTTGACAAGTGCATGATGAGTCAGCTATCTTATTTTTTTCAACTATAGATGTTCCTTTTGAGCTAAGATTTATTTCGAGGAAATTTTTTGGCATTGAAAACCGCCCTGTCAAAAATCCGATACAAAATCCAGCGACTAATCCCCCCGCAATGGTTGTTAGATATCCAACTGTATTCAGTTGTGGCGTATCAATCCAATATGCATCCGGATTTCCGCCATTCTTTTTCGCTTCTGATGCTTGAGTTTGTCTTTGCAGTTTCTCATCATCAGTCATAAGTTCTTGACTTGCTAATCTAGCAGAAATCATTCTTCTACAATACACACATGGCTCCCCCGGAAAGAGGTTGTTAACCTGTACAATTTGTCCTGTTATACTTCCATCTGCTCCCTCCATTGCAACTCCCACATCAATTACAGGCATGAGATATCTAGTACTTATATCTGTCAATGCAACTCGTGCCGAATAGAGATCTGTACATCCCAAAACTATGTTTGCTTCTAAAATCTGATCTAAAACTTTCTCTTGCGGTAAACTACCCTGGATGGCAATAACCTCACAATCTGGATTGAGTGATTTTATAAATCGTTTTGCTATTAAGCTTTTTGGTTCACCCTTTCCAATATCATTTTTAGTGCTGAAATGGTTTCTTTCAAAATTTGAGTCATCGAAGACTTTTGGGTCCACAACGATGAACTTACCAACACCTGCTCTTACTAAGAGTTCTACAATTGGAGAGCCTGTTCCACTTAACCCCATTACAGCAACTGTAGAGTCGGCCAATGCCTCCGCAGATTCAATGCTAAATTGAGATGCTAGTCGAGCTGTTCGTTTCAATGCTTCAGGTGAAAGTCTTCTTTCCCTTGTAAAATCATTTAACCTAACTGGACAATTTTCAATTATAAAACGATCTACCTCATACCAATTGTCCTTCCACCATACTCGGCCGCTTCCAGAAAATATATCCCCTGATTTAGAAAAGATTAAGCTAGCAAAGGGACGATTTGCAATATATCCTGCAAATAGATTTGCAAAGTATGCTTCCATGTTATCATCTGAAAGACTCGGAAATGTAGAGTATCCTTCCGGATGAGAATGAACAACGCCTACACCAAATAGATGCTTATCAATACCTCTTATTATTCTTCTTGTATACTGACCTTTAAATTCAGTTACCTCACTTTGAGTATCAATGTCTCCTGCTAAAGGCGCATCAATAAAATTAACAGTGAGAATCAACCCATAATGAGATTCTCTCCACCCAAAACGAATGAAGGAACCCCACTCATTTTCAGGATACCTACTAAATAGAAGCTCCCAAAGCTT
>JANOJH010000480.1:0-1582 GCA_031408135.1 Bdellovibrio sp.
ATAAAGTCGCATGCCTTCGTTGATCACGGCATTCAATCGATCATGGCGAACGCATTGATCCAGACTTAAGTGTTGGGTTTCAGTTTTCAATTTCGTCAACTCTTCCGGATGATTGGCCAAAAGATATAACGTCCATGAAAGTGCGTTCCCTGTTGTTTCATGGCCTGCAATAACGAGTACCAATATTTCATCAATGATTCTTTCCTCATCCATTGGCTCGCCCGTATCTTCATACCGCGCATCCAATAACATATCCAGTAAGTCATTGAATTTTTCAGAACTTGATTTTCGTTCCCTGATTATATCCCGAATGATCGAGCGTGCACCTTCTGCACTGTCGAGATTTTTTTTCACCTCTCCTGAAAGCTTAAACCACCAGCTCAAATACGGTTGACGGATGTCTTTCACAACAAAGGCCTGTGTTTCATTTATAAAACTGCTCAATGTATTTCGACTGGCTTCCGGAATCTTTACGTTGAACAAGGTATTGATTACGATTT
Source organism: Bdellovibrio sp. (assembly GCA_031408135.1). Taxonomy (GTDB): domain Bacteria; phylum Bdellovibrionota; class Bdellovibrionia; order Bdellovibrionales; family Bdellovibrionaceae; genus Pseudobdellovibrio. The sequence goes on from JANOJH010000480.1 coordinate 501, forward strand.
CGAAAGCCAGTTTATTCATTAACGGATAAACATCCACCTGATCACCGGTAGGTAGCCTCATCAAAAAGTCGTCAACGGTTTTCTTTATGATATCATACAGCGCTTTGATTTTATCCATGTGAAAACCAGGCTGTATTAAACGTCTCTGCTTAAGCCAATACTCTCCGTTTGACGTCAGCAATCCGTTTCCCAAAAACTTTCCGAGCTGCTCAGTAAGCATGGGGGATTTATAATAGTTCTTGTGATTGGTTTTTAATACATGATCTATAAAGCCCGGATCTTGAGTGGCGATTAGTTTTCGTTTGCCAAGGCTTACTGTATACGTGCCATGGAAGCGCTCCATACTTTCTTCCATGGTACCGACTGGGTTTTTAACCTGTTTAATGGTTCGCTCTATGGACTTGAAGAAATTATAACCGGGTGGAAATGCGTAATTTTTCATACAGGAAACTTGTTCAGCTTACTCATTTATGTTAAAGTTGAGGAATTCAGGTAAATAAAACTATCCTCCCTGATCAGAGTAACTCGTGCGAGGCCTGACCAAACACAACTTTAAAACAACCCTCCATTCTCCGCGACCACTTACATTAAACCTCCACCACAATAAGCTTTGGCTTCTTTACACCTTTTATCAAAAGCCAGAATACAATTCTTGCGGTCTTTTTGCGTGAACTCAATTCTTCTTCCATCTTTTTTATTTTAAGTTGTTACTGTTTGCGAATATTCGCCAGATAAACGCTGCTCTTTCATGCACGATCACTTCATAAATTCAACGACATTGGCGCTAACTGTAATAGTTCTCTTATAATAAAATGGCGGAACTCCGCCCACATGTTCTTCGGTTATAACATTAATCAGGGCTTTGGAACCAGCTAGGAGGTTAGCTGAATTGACCAACTTATCGTAAGCATTTTTGTAAAGTTCCTTGCGGTTCATGCCGCCAAAGATTAATACATAGGTTACATCCGCACTTCCGCTTACTTTGTCAACCACTTTAAAATTATTGCTGGTAAGGTGAACCTGAGTGGCATTTTGATTGTGATTGACAACGAGGGCACCATTTATTCCGCAAGAATTTAAGA
>JANOJH010000499.1:0-6999 GCA_031408135.1 Bdellovibrio sp.
ATGATAACCCCGAAACGCTCACCTACAAAAACAAAGTCTTTTAAAAAACAGCCGCTGATCAACGACTTCGGTTTCATGCGGATGTTCGCTTTAATTCCCATGGCCTATTCGCATGAACCTGAAATTTTATTGAAGTCGTGATCAGAGCTTTAGAAAAGTCACCCTAGAACAGCAAAGTAGTTGATCTATGGGTGATTTACCAGATGTTAGTTTTTTTGACAGGTCAGAATTACATCTCAATCGAAAACCGGTTTAGTAGTAAGTTGCGATTCCGGCTGACAATTCAAATCCAGATGATGTTGAACCTGAAGCCTGCGCCATTTTGTAAATGGCTGACATTGAAAAACAGTGGTCTTGGCTGAGCATGAACCAGCGGTAATTCGGACCGACATAAAGTTCTGTCGTTGATGTTCCTGAACCACTGGTAACACCAAGGCCGCCTGTGACGCTTAGAATTTTGTCGACACCAAGGCGATTTTCATTGAAATTCCAGAAGCCTACGCCACCAATTGTGGTTGAGTTTGAAGTCACTCCGCCGAAGCTGGAGTTTGACAATGAAAGGCTGGGTCCGGCTTCCCACTTTTTAAAATTCCAGAGATAAGTTCCTCCCAAAGACATAAAAGAGACACTTGGTGAAGATCGACTGATAAACGAAAAATTCAGCGCAATTCCGTGATCTCGCCCGCCGGTTTTGCCGGCTGAATACGGAGCCAGTGAGGATGAATCTCCGCCCACGTTATACGTCTGGTTAACAGTGACCATTGTTGGGTCGTTGACCTCAACGATGGCTTTTTTACCTTGGATTTTGATGACTTTAAAAGTCTGCGCCTCGGCCAGGCTAAGGGCGCTGAGTACAGTCAATAACGCGATAATTTTTTTCATGATGCTTCTCCTTAGTTGTTAATTGCTAAAATTCTATTTGTTATTTCGGTAAAGCCAGCGCCACCCGCCGAATCTGACACGTAGGCGGGCAGGGTTTTCATCTGATGCGCAAATTTTCTGACATTTGCAACGCCGAATGAAAAAGGAAGTTTCGCAAACATGGGTTCATCATTTGGGGAATCACCCACAAAAATGCATTTTTTCAAAGCCATTTCCTCAGTGAGATTGAATTCGTTTTTGAGAAATCGGAAGACCGTGGTTAATTTGTCATACTCTCCGAACCAGCCGTTGACATGAATCGAGCTGACTTTGGCGCAGGCTCCGTGTTTTTCGAAAATCTGCACGATTCTGTGGACGTCCTTTTCCTGCAGAGGCGGAACATCTTCGCAGAAATCAATTGCCAAATCCATTAGGCGGCAAAATTGATCGGACGCCGTTGCTGTGCCGCGGACTTCAGTTAAGATTTCTTTTTCAATTGCGGAAAGTTTAACTCTGTTCTGTTTAATCGTATTTTCGTCAGTGAAAAACCAGCGTTGCATTTTTTTGATTTTATCGCCCTTATTAGCAGCATATCTGAAATAAAATCCGCCGTTTTCGCCGACGATTCCTTCGACCGGCCAGAAACGGGCGATCATCTCGCACCAACCGGCAGGTCGTCCGGTGATCGGAATAACTTTAAGACCTGCGTCGTGTAAACGCCACAAAGCTTCGTACGCCTTGGACTCAAGCTGGCCTTCAGTCGTAAGAGTATCGTCTATATCCGTCAGCACAAACTCGATCTTAGAATTGAAATCAGTTAAATTTTTCATTGTGCTTTCTGCAAATTCAGTGTTTTTTAATAGTGTAGAGGAATACATATAGTGAAGAAAGCATCATCTCGTGGAAACGAAAATTCTGGATCAGGGACTAAGCTCGTCATTGTCGAATCACCGACTAAAGCCAAGACAATCCGTAAATTTCTCGGTAGTAACTATGTGGTAGAGTCCTGCATGGGGCACATCCGTGATCTTCCCCAATCGGCAAAAGATATTCCTGAAAAAGTAAAAAAAGAAAAATGGGCGCAACTGGGTGTTAATGTCGACAAACATTTCGAACCGCTTTATTGCGTCCCGAAAGACAAAATTAAAGTTATTAAAAATCTCAAGGAAAAACTGCTGGATGCCAGCGAACTATATCTCGCGACCGATGAAGACCGCGAAGGAGAAAGTATCAGCTGGCATCTGCTTGAAGTGCTGAAGCCTACGGTTCCGACCAAGCGAATGGTCTTTCATGAAATTACAAAGGAAGCGATTCAGAAGTCGCTGACCGAAACCCGTGAAATCGATTACAATCTGGTGCGTGCGCAGGAAGCTCGGCGCGTGCTTGACCGGTTGGTCGGCTATACAATTTCGCCGCTGTTATGGAAAAAGGTAGCCTTCGGGCTTTCTGCCGGGCGCGTGCAATCGGTTGCGGTTAGATTGGTTGTTGATCGCGAAAAAGAGCGAATCCGTTTCAAAAAATCCACCTACTTTAGCCTGCTCGCCGAACTTGAAAAAACCGGACAGCCCTTTGATGCGAAAATAATGAGTTTTGAAAACAAGAAGATTGCAACCGGTAAAGACTTTGACGGGTTGACCGGACAATTGATCGCCGGCAAAGACCTGACGGTATTGAACGAAGCGCTAGCGCAGAATATTCTTAAGGAAATAAAAACCACCAACTGGCAGGTAACCGAGGTAGAAGAAAAGCCGATCACCCGTAGACCTTACGCACCTTTTATTACTTCGACCTTGCAACAGGAATCGAACCGTAAATTGGGTTTAAGTTCGCGTGAAACAATGCAGATCGCACAGAAGCTTTACGAACAGGGTTTTATCACCTATATGAGAACTGATTCGACTAATCTTTCGACCGAGGCTATCAACGCCGCACGCGAATCGATATTGAAAAAGTATGGAAAAGATTATCTTCCGGCAACGCCTCGTACTTATGAAGGCAAAAAATCCAAAGGCGCGCAAGAAGCCCATGAAGCTATCCGGCCTGCCGGGATTTCTTTTCAGGATCCGGATGAAACGGGCTTAACCGGTTCGCAATTTAAACTTTACGAATTGATCTGGAAGCGCACGATGGCATCACAAATGACCGATGCCAAACAAAAGCAAGTTAGCGTCAGGATATCAGCAGGTGCGGCTTTGTTTTCGGCTTCGGGCACCACGATTGAGTTTCCTGGCTTTTTACGGGCCTATGTTGAAGGCAGCGATGATCCGGATGCGGATCTTGAATCCCGGGATGTCAAGCTTCCGCAGTTGAAGGTAAATGATACGCTTAAACTGAATAAAATTGAGCCGACTTCGCACGAAACCAAACCGCCAGCGCGCTTTACGGAGGCCTCACTTGTTCAGACAATGGAAAGAGAAGGCATTGGTCGTCCGTCAACTTACGCCAGCGTTATCGGAACAATTATTGACCGGGGCTATGTCCGAAAAAATGCGAATGCACTTATTCCGACGTTTACCGCAATGGTAGTTTCAAAATTGCTATCACAGCATTTAACCCAGTATGTGGATCTAGGATTTACCTCTCAGATGGAACAATCGCTCGACAACATTGCTGACGGTGAACTCAACTGGGAAAGTTACCTGAAAAGCGTTTATCACGGCCCGAATGGTTTACGTGCCAATGTTGAGGCGCAACAGGATAAAATCAATCCGGAAGAAGCTCGCTCGATAAAACTGGAAGGTCTTGATAATTACGAATTTCATGTAGGACGCTATGGTGCTTACGTTAAAACAAAACGCAGTGGCGACGACGTCAGTGCTTCAATTCCGGAAATTGAAGCGCCGGCCGATATCACTTCGGCACACGTCGAAAAATTAATTGATCAAAAGTTGAAAGGCGCCGATTCCCTCGGGACTGACCCGGTAACCGGCAAGAAAATTTACGTTTTGAACGGACGTTATGGTCCGTATGTTCAGTTAGGCGAGAGCGATGACGAAAAAATCAAACGCGGCTCGTTGCCTCCGGGTGTAGAGCCAAGTGCGGTTGATTTCAAGATGGCACTCGAAATTCTTTCGATGCCGAAAACGCTTGGTGTGCATCCGAGTTCGCAAAAAGATGTGAAAGTGGGAATTGGCCGCTTCGGTCCATTTGTGCTTCATGACGGCGACTACCGTTCGCTACCGAAAACGGAAACGGTTTTTACCATGGATCTGCAAAAGGCTCTTGATCTGCTGGCATTGCCGAAAAAAGGCCGGGGCAAAGCCGCCGCAATCAAAGAATTCGGCCAGCACCCAAATCACGATGTGACAGTCAGTTTGTTCAATGGTCCCTATGGGCCGTATCTGAAGGCAGGGAAAACCAATATCGGTCTACCTGAAGGCACGACGGTTGAACAGTTAACACCGGAAATTGCATTTACCCTGGTGAATGAAAAGCTCGGTGCGGCTGCACCTAAAAAAGCTAGTGCGGCCGCACCTAAAAAAGCTAATAAGCCCGCAAAAGTCAGCAAAGCTTCAAAAGTAAAGAAAATCGCAACGCCCAAAATTGATCCGGCCTTAACTGCTAAGAAAGTTGTCGTTAAAAAAACAAAGAAGTTAGATGAGCGAAGACAAAAGACCTAAAAATATCAAAGGGCAATTAGAGCTGGGCGAAACCAGACTGAAAGAGCCTGACCGCAATTACCATCGAGGCGGACGCAGTTTTTATTTTTTTGATTTCGACGATAATATTGCGTTTTTAACGACTTCGCTTGTGCTCTTTCACAAAGTAACCGGCGATGAGCTCTTTGTGACCAGTTCTGAATGGGCATTGCACCATTCGACAATTGGCAAAACGCCCCCCTACCTTGATTACGAAATCCGATACGAAGATGTGACGGGTTCCTTCAGAAACTTCCGCGATCTTGAAATTTCGGAAGTTGAAAAACTCAGCGGTAAGAAGCAGCTTTTTATTGAGGATGTACAGGAAGCGCTTAAACTTCCTGACCTGCAATGGAAAGGCCCCTCGTGGCATTGCTTTTATCATGCGACATTCAATCAGCGACCGGTTTCGGTTATCACGGCGCGCGGCCACAATGCGCATACGATTCAGGAAGGTGTGCGTGAATTCATCCGAGCCGGGCATCTGCCGGCCGAGCCGAATTATCTCAGCGTTTACGCAGTCAGCAATAAACAAGTTCGGACGCACCTCGGCGATCCTGATCTGAAATCTTCAATTGCCGAGCTGAAACAACGTGCCATTCGCGCATCGGTTGAAAAAGCTATTGAACTTTACGGAATGAGCCCGCACCACCGGTTCGGGATGAGCGACGACGATCCCAAAAACATTCAGTTGATCGTGGAAGAAATGACCAGACTAAAGTCTAACTATCCTCAGATGTCTTTTTTCATGATTGAGACTCACGGCGGGGATTTTATTAAACATGAAATTACTCAACACGGCCTGAAATCACATCTCATACACGACGGGGCATCTCAACTGGATCTGTTTAATCCGACGAGACGTAAGACTTAACTCGAATTGTTATTCAAGAAGAGTTTTCCAAATACCGACACTCATAATATAATTTCATATGTTATATAAAGGAACCATCATGTATATAAAATTATTGTTCAGTTTTCTCATATTCTCGTCTGTCTCTTTTGCGCAAGGGATGCAGTTTACAAAATCCCTAGACTGTAATTGGGTCGATCCGATTCAGACCGGATTCTTACAAAACCACTTAATAACAAAGGCAAAAGACAAAGAGCTTCAGGGCCGCGTCGTCGAGCAGTATATAAAACGTCAGGATGGAGCAAAGATTTATCTTCTCGAGAGCGATATTGTAAAGATCAAAGCCGTCGTGAAGAATTTATTTGAAGATGTTGCTAAAACCGATTGTAATTTTTTGTCTGAAGTTCAGGCTACGCTGGTCAAGCGGGTAGATGAGCGAACCGAGTACGTAAAGAAATTGCTTGGAAAAGATTTTAAATTCAATAAAGAAACGGAATTCGTTTATGACCCTGAACACAAGGAGTTTCCACAGACTTCTGAGGATGCAAATGAGTTCATCAAGAAATATGTTCAGTTTCAGGTTGCCAATTACATCGCAACAGACATCAAGCTGGAAGAGGCAAAAAAACGGGTTACTAAAAATTACGAACGCAATCTGAAGCGCATTAAGGAAACGAAATTTGAAACATTGGTATCGAATTACCTGAACTCGTTTGCGCTTTCGCTTGACCCGCATTCAAGCTTTTTTTCCAAAGAGTATTACGATGATTTTACGATTGATATGAGTCTTTCGCTTGAGGGAATCGGTGCAACGCTTTCTCAGGAAGACGGATTTACAATGGTTGAAGCCCTGGTGGCCGGCGGAGCCGCTTGGAAGTCTAAACTGGTTGAACCTCAGGATAAAATCGTTGCGGTCAGTAAAAAAGACGGCAAGATGGAAAATGTTATCGATATGGACCTGAAAGATGTTGTCAAAATGATCCGCGGCCCTAAAGGCACGAAAGTGAAATTGACGATCCTGAGAAAATCGGACGGCGCGAATAAAAAACTCAACATTGAGCTTATCCGTGAAAAAGTAAACCTCGAAGACAACGCGGTTTCAATTCATTATGAAGACAAAGAAGTTAACGGCATGAAAAAGAAGCTCGGGATAATTAATTTCCCGTCGTTCTATGCGGATTCAAAACGCGGTGGAAGATCTTCTGCCGCCGATATGAAACGTATTGTGGCGGAAGCAAAAACTAAAAATGTTGATGGCCTGGTTATAGATCTTTCCAATAACGGAGGCGGTTCGCTTGAGGATGCGGTTAAAATCGGTGGCCTGTTTATTAAAACGGGAAACATCGTTAAGCAGTCTTCACGCCGCGAGGGAAATGAAAATGCTCTGGCTGATATCGATGAAAAAGTAGACTGGGGCGGACCATTGGTTATCCTGACCTCAAGAATAAGTGCTTCGGCTTCAGAAATCGTTTCTGGTGCATTAAAAGATTATAATCGTGCTGTTATCGTCGGTTCTGAGCACACTTATGGTAAAGGCAGTATTCAGACGGTTATTGCTGTACCCGGTGAATTAGGGGCGTTGAAAGTAACGATCGGCATGTTCTTTACGCCGGGCGGGTTTTCAACCCAGCATCGCGGCGTAGAGTC
>JANOJH010000543.1:0-5748 GCA_031408135.1 Bdellovibrio sp.
CCACTGTCTTGATTATTTGAAGTTAAAAATACTGCAAAGATGCGGGGCCATCGGAAAGTATTGGACCCCTGAGTTCGGTGTTATTATGCCAGAAATAAAAGTCTAGGTTCTATGAAAACCCCTGCTGCGTCATAGAGAGCCTTATAGTTGCAATACTAAAAATCCCATTTTGATTCGATTATTTTGAGGCGAATTTTGATAAAAACCAGATTTCATTTATGTTCAAAGAAGTTAAAGTTCTGTTAAAAAAGTATCCGGCGAAAATTTTCTCGTGCAAAATTTTGCGAAGCGAAGAATTATCTAGGGCTTAAAGAAATACTCGGTGGCAAAATTGATCTGGTTTGGTCTTTTTTCGGGTGAGGTGGCGTTGAGTTCTTGTGTGAGTGGCCCGTAATAGAGTTTGCCGTCGTTCGAATGATATATACCGTACTTTGTTTCGCCGGCACTTGGAATTTTTGTGGGACGGTTCAAGTTGAAAATGGCGCACTTAAGGCCCGTTATATTCTGCGCTTGGGTAGTGGCCCAGTCGGTGTATCCGCAAACCTTTCGTGAATTGAAACCTGAAATCACATTTTGTTTAAAGACTGTCAGGTAAATTTCTTCGTAAAGGAAATCGATAAAGCCGTCGGATGTTGAGTAATAACTGACGAGGCCAATAGTTTGGAAACGAAAGGATTCGTCAGTGCAGTTTTTATCTTGGAAGAAGCTTTCGGTTGTAATGACTCTGTTGTTGCGGCCATAGATCTGCTCTTTTTTTAAGCCGTTTTGACAGCCGGTTGACCAGAAACCTGAAGCAATCTGGGCGGCAGAGATTAACGGTAGACCTAGAATTAAAACGAATAGATTGATTTTGGCAAAGTTAGGCATTCATCTATAAAATCCAAAAGCCGTGATTATTCAATTTGTTTTCGACTAAATCGGGGCTTATTTGGTTAAATTTGTTTTCTAGCTATTTAAGTTTAAGTCATTTTTTGATCAATTTCGGGTTTTTTAGTATTAATGGCGCGATGCGGCCAACAGTCTGATTCAACAATTATTTAATAATTACGTATATTTATATAATTTCATATTTTGTAAGATTTTTTATTGCAAAAATTACAATAATACCTTTAGATAAGGCGGTTCCAATTTGGAACTTAAGTTTTGGGCAGGGAATGCCGATATTAAAAAGCTTAAAAGAATCTCTACCTGGAGGGGACTATGGCTAAGGGAATACCGACTAAGAATGTAAAAGAGAAGCTGACCGATAAGTTAGTTAAGGAATGCAAAGAGAAGCTTTTAAAAACGAAAATGGATCTGCTGAATAGAGTTAAAGAAGCCCGCGAAAAGCTTGATTTGGGCGAAAAGGGTGGCGATGAGGCTGATCAGACGATGCGTCTTCTGGCCGAGCAAGAAATGTTGAATTTAAATGATCGTCTCCGATCACAGTTATTTGAGATTGAAAGTGCATTGGGCCGGATTGAAAGCGGAGCTTTCGGTCAGTGCGAAGAAACTGAAGAGCCGATTGAAGTTGAAAGACTCAAGGCGATTCCATGGACTCGTCTGAGCATTGAAGGTGCGGAAATCCGTGAATCAATTGATCGACGATACGCGCGCTAGATAATAGCTAGTTTTTCCTTTTTATTTTTTTAGTGACTTTAGTAACCCGGTTTTTTGATGCGACTGAGCGTTGAACAACCGGGATTTTATTTTCCGATTTCCTTCTTAGGACAACCTTGAAGTCCGATTCTTTTCTGGTTTCTTTTTTGGGCTTAACCGCATTTTTTGTCGGAGCTTTGGCTGCAGAATAATCGTCAGCCGGATTTTTTTGATCTTCAGATTGAATTCCCGCAAATTGCTGAATCTCAGAAGCGGTATTGCTTTCTTCTATAATATTATTTTTGATTATTTCATCGAACTTAACATCGGCGAATGCCAATGAAAAAAAACTGAAACAGAAAAAGACGATTATAATTTTGAGCAAAAAACCTCCGTGTTTTTGGCTAAGAAACTGCGAATTTCAGGATATCAACGACTTATCGAAAATGGCTATTTGTTTGTGATGACGGTCCAGTTGCAAAGCTTATACAGCATGCGGGCTCCAACATTTCCGTCCCATTCGGATTCTGATTTTTCTCCTGAAGACACCTCATTTAAATCAAAGCCTACGATTTGACGGCCTGACTGGGCCAATAGGTTAAACAAAAAGAACACTTCATCCACCGATAAGCCGCCAATGACCGGCGTTCCCGTGGAGGGGCAATAGCGGGGATCAAGACCATCTATATCAAATGAAATATAAACCTTTTGAGGCAACTCATTGATGATATCAGAGGCGACAGAGGCCCAGGTCTCGCCTTTGAGGAGCCTTTGTTTGAGGCCGATATCAAAAAAAGTTTTGATATCGCTGCGGGACTTAATGAAATTGTATTCTTCCTCGCAGAAATCGCGGATGCCGACCTGCACCAGTTTTGCCGGCTTTTTCTTCAGGTTCATCACATTATACATTATGGAGGCATGAGATTGCTCAAACCCTTGATAGGCTTTGCGGGTATCGGAGTGCGCATCAATATGTAAAATTCCTGTTTCGGGGTATTTTTCGCAAATGGCCTTGATTGCTCCAAGCGGAGTTGAATGATCGCCACCAACCAAGCCGAATAATTTACCGGCCGCGAGAATTTCTTTCGTTTGGCGATAGACCCAGTCGGTCAATTCCACGGAGGCTGTATTAACTTCTGCCACGAGGCGGTCGATTTGTGCTGATGCCTTGCTTTGGCTGGTGCGTAGTTCGATAACTTTTTGAGCAATTTTTTTATATTTCTTACTTTTATTCAGAATGTCTTTTGAGATCTGCCGCATGAAATAACCAGCCTCATAGGCGTTTTTGGTTTCGAAGTCGAAGAGATCGATTTGCTCAGAAGCCTGTCTGATGATGCGAGGGCCATTCGAAGCGCCTTTACCATAGGAAGTTGTTACTTCCCAGGGAACAGGCAATAGAACCACTTTGCATTCGTCCTCTGTTAACGGAATTCCGAAGATGCCAAATTCAGAAGAGATGGTTGTTGTGGGATCGAATTTTTTCGGTTGTTTTTTTAAGGTGGTTTTTTTTTGTGGCATCTAAGCGTCCTTTAAGTTTGAGCGAATAAAAATGATATCAATGAGTTAGTGCATAAGCTTAAAAAAATATAGGATTTCGCGGTTTTAGCCCATTGCACCATTTATTATGAAGTTGAATAAATAGCTAACATCAATCATGTTTTCCGTACTACAAAAACGAACTCGACTCTTGAGGGGAAAAATATGTTTTTAAAAAGTATATTGGCAATTCTGGTTGGTTTAAATGTTATGGTTTCTGTTGCCGCTGCAGTTGAGGCAAATCCGGCCGCACCAAAAGGCGGAGTGCTGAATTATCACTTGGAAAATGAACCTGAAAGTCTTCACCCGATCATGAACGGAGATTTATATACTTCATATGTAAATGGTTATGTTCAAGATTCGATGTGCACCCGTGACTTTAATACCTGGGAACTTATGCCGAGAATTGCTGAAAAATGGGAAACTTCTAAAGATGGACTACAATTTACCTTTACAATAAGACCAGACGCTTATTTTCATAATGGTGAGAATGTAACGGCTGAAGATGTTAAGTTTTCGCTCGACCATATACGTGAGCCTAAACTTCAAGCCCTGGATCTAGTTCCATATTTTGAAGGTATTGTAAAAACAGAAGTTTTAGAAAAATATAAAATCAAATTTACGACTAAAGAAAAATATTTTAAAAATTTGAGCGTTATTTGTGGAATTACAATTATTCCTAAATCTGTTTATAGCAATGTGGAAAAATCGATCAAAATGCAGAAGGAATCTGTGGGCGCAGGACCCTATAAAATCGAAAAATACAATAAGGGTCAAATGATCACAATTAAAAAGTTTGACAATTGGTATGGTGATAAAATGCCATATTACAAAGGACACTTTAATTTTAATTTAATTAATTTCAAGTTTACCAAAGAACCAGCGGTTGTAGCAGAAAAACTGAAAAAAGGCGAATTGGATTACGCCGAATTGCAAAGAGCCGATGATTATCTTGCTGTAGCAGGTAAGCCTTTTAAAGCACTTTTTAATGCTCCAAAGTTTTTAGGTAAGGCTGTTAAAAATCAGATGCCTAAGTCGTATGGATTTATTGGGTTTAATTTTTTGGATCCAATATTAAAAGATAAGAGTGTGCGTACTGCGTTTGCACACCTCGTTAACCGCAATGAAATGAATAAAAAGTTTTATGAAGACTTAAATGATCTGGCGACCGGACCTGTTTCTGTAAATTCAAATCAGGCTGCCGACGTAAAGCCAATCGATTTTAACCCGGCTAAAGCAAAAGATCTCTTAACCAAAGCAGGCTGGACAGACGCTGACAAAAATGGAGTTTTAGAAAAAGTTATTGATGGCCAAAAAACAGAATTAAAATTAACTTTTATTTATGCTCGAAAGGAATCTGAAAAACAATGGACTATAATTAAGGAAGACTGCAAAAAAGCTGGTGTTGATTTGGAATTAAAATTTTTAGAGTGGAACAGTTTCTTGAAAACCGTTGATGATAAAAAAATGCAGCTTTATGCTATGGGCTGGAGCGGTGGAGATGTGGAAATGGACCCTAAACAGATTTGGCATTCGACTTCTAACGGCAAGGGTGGCTCAAACAGGGGAAGTTATAGCAACCCCGAAGTTGATAAATTGATAGATCAAGGTCGTGCAGAATTGGATCCTGTCAAAAGAGGAGTTATGTTTAAGAAAGCATATACTTTGATTGCCCAAGATGTGCCTTATGTATTCTTGTTCAATGTAAAATATGATTTTTATGCAATGTCAAAAAAAGTTGCACAGCCCGTTGACACATTTAAATATGATTTTGGTTATACTACGTGGTGGAGTGTTCAACCTTAATTTTAGGCGAAACTGCAAATGTTAATTTATATTCTTAGACGTATTTTATTGGCGATACCGACTTTTTTCGGGATTACTTTAATTACTTTTTTGATTATCAACGCTGCTCCGGGTGGCCCGATTGAGCAAAAGCTTCAAAAAATTCAGGCTGGTGGCAAGGGCGGGAGTGGCAAGGCCGGCCAAATTTCTCAAGAAATTTTGGATGCTATGGCTAAGCAATATGGTTTTGATAAACCTGTCCATGAAAGATATTTTATATGGCTTGGGAATATTTCTAAATTAGATTTTGGTGAAAGCTATTCCTATCAAGAGCCAGTTATGGACGTCATAACTCAAAAATTTCCGGTTTCATTATCTTTTGGTTTTGCATCATTAATTTTAACATATTTAGTTTGTATTCCATTGGGTGTGAAAAAAGCCATAAATGCCGGCGGGAAATTCGACCAGATCAGCGGAATAATACTTTATATTCTTTATGCAATTCCGCCTTTGGTTTCAGGTATTTTATTGATTGTGTGGTTTGCGGGCGGCTCGCACTTTGATTTGTTTCCGATCGGGAACCTCTATTCAGACAATTACGATTCGATGACCAGTTGGGGTAAGGTGTGGGACCGTGCTTACCACTTCGTGCTGCCACTGACCTGCTACATGCTGGGAAATTTTACGGGCCTAACGATGTTGGTTCGAAATTCGATGCTCGATATTATTAAATCGGACTACATCAGAACGGCAAGGTCGAAAGGCCTGGCGGATAAGATGGTTTATTATAAACATGCGCTACGAAATGCCATGATTCCGGTTGCCACCGGCCTTGGCGGATTTTTAAGG
>JANOJH010000565.1:0-2408 GCA_031408135.1 Bdellovibrio sp.
AGCCCCGTTTCTCCCAATGATCCCTACCCTATCGCCCTGCTCAACGGTAAAACTTACATCTTTCAGCGCCCAAAAATCTTCCTGTGTTGCATTTGTCTGTTCCTTTTTCTTACCAATGCTTCTCACTTTATCGGAAATAACATCGCGCAGGGAAGTATAACGCCCACTAGTAGCAGCCTCGTGCTGGATGATAAATTTTTTAGAAAGATGCTCGACCTTAATAATGGGTTGCGACATAGCTATATATTATCAGCAAAAGATCTTTCGGTCTTGCGGAAATAGCGGATACCGATGAATAAAAATAAAGCCGTTACCCCTATTGAAATAGCCAGCATGTCCCATTGAAGATTGGCTTCGCCCAGGATACACCAGCGGAACCCGTCAATCACACTTACCATTGGATTGCAGGCGTAAAGAAACCTCCATTGATCGGGCACAATGGTGCTGCTAAAACCAACCGGAGAAACATATAAACCGAACTGAACAATAAAAGGAATAATGTAGCGGAAGTCGCGATACTTTACATTCAAAGCAGTAAGGTAAAGACTTACACCAAAGGAAGTCATAAAAGCCAGAAGCAGAAAGAGAGGCAAGAATACAATCTGCCAGGAAGGCGCATACTGATAACCAATCATCATCACAACCAGAAGTCCAAAAGAAATTGCAAAATCAACGAAACTCGTGATCACTGCACTAGCTGGGATAATGAGACGGGGAAAATACACTTTTGTAATAAGATTGGTATTGCCAATAAGACTATTGCTTGCTTCCGTGAGACTAGATGAAAAAAACTGCCAGGGCAATAAACCAGCAAACACCATAAGGGCATAGGGGGCGCTACCTTCAGACGGTAACTTGGCCACTTTACTAAACACGAACGTAAAAACCACCATGGTGAGCACGGGTCGAATAATTGCCCAGGCCGCACCTATTACCGTTTGCTTGTACCGTACTTTAATATCACGCCAGCTAAGTATATAAAAGAGCTCACGAAAACGCCACAAGTCCTTCCAGTAGTTTTGTTCGGATCTACCACGCTCTATTATGATATCAAACTCTTCTTTCATGCACGTAGGTATTTCGAAACTTAATCGATATCATTGGATATTCTCCTTAAGGATTGCCGTATAAATTCAAACGAGTACTTCTGTATGATCTCATCGCTCTGATGGCCATCTAATTGAAAGGCCTCCTTTATTTTTGCACTTAACTCCTCCGCGTCTCCTGTTTTAAAAACAAAGCCATTCTTTCCAACCTCCACTAAATCATTGGAGCACCCTGCGATATCCGACACCACTACAGGCAAACCAAAATTCATCGCCTCATTGACTGAAAGCCCCCAGGTTTCCCCTTCGCCAGAGCACAAGACAAACACATCGGCCATGGCATAGTATGCCATAATTTCGCGCTGATTTATAAATCCTGGCAAATATACTCCGGCAAGCCCGTTTTGCGTAATAAATTGCTCCATCTGACTGCGCAACTCCCCGTCTCCTACCATGACCAGACATTTGTTTTCCAGTTGGAGTGACGCATAGGCTTTCAAAAGATCAAGAGGCCTTTTCTTTTGAATGAACTTGGCCGTGAAGAGGATAATTTGAGCTTCTGGTGGGAAACCCAACTTCATCCTTAGCTCTTTTTTCTTTAGTGTCCATTCCCTGGCAAATTGCTGAAATCGTTGATTGTCCACTGCATAGGGTACAAAAAAAAGTGATTCTTCTTTTACCCCATAGTAAAGATAAAATGCTTTATTCTGTAAGCCGATGAAAAGAAACTTGTGAACAAAAGGAAAAATGAAACTACGAAACCACAGTTTTTTTACCCTGTTGTTTCTTTTACTTTTTAGTCGTTCCTGGTTCAGGGGATTCTCGCCTCGCAGGCAAACGGTGTGGCCTGCCAAACGGGCAAAAATCAAGACAAGAATATTGGTGAAATACGCCCAACCATGAACCACCACCACACTTTTTGGCTCCCTGAATAAAGCAGTAATCATGGCCGGATTGAACAATCCGAAGAAGCCATTGTAAAGAGAGGGTTTCCAGGAATAATTTTTAAAGAACCGATAGGCGTATCCTTCCAATACGGGAACATCCCATTTTACATCCACATTAAACTGTCGGTCTTTGTGGCCTTTTAGGGTTTCATCAGAACAATACCAACAGGCCGTTGGCAACCCTTGCAGATTCATATATTTATACAAAGGAGCGAAATACTGAACAGGATGAGAATTGATAAAAATTATCTTCTTCAAACAAGGAAAGGATTTAAACTTCTACAGATGAAGTCAATTATTTTTTTGAGGTGATTATGATTCCGAGTAATATCCGTAGCCATTCTTCTTGCTTCCATAGCCGTAACCATACCCGTAGCCATAACCACCATAGCCATATCCATACCCATAACCAGGG
>JANOJH010000585.1:0-4223 GCA_031408135.1 Bdellovibrio sp.
TTCGGTTTTTTGTAAAAATAATTTACGTTATTTTCAACAATTATAATCAAAGGTTTTACACTTCCGGCACCTTTCCAGATAAGGCACACGCCAATTCAAAAATTCGCTATACGAGTTTTTCTTTGCTATTCTTTTTTTGTATCAACCAGGAGGTCGATAATGAAATTAGGGACGATTTTAACACTGACACTTTTAAGCACATTGGTGGCTTGTAAATCCGGTACCTCATTATCCGGACTTTCTGCCTCAGGAGACTCGCCATCAATGCCTGTTGGCAGTTTCCCGGTAACCGCCAATAATCTTCGCATCAGTTTAACTGATGCGCCTTCACGCGAACTTAAAAGTGTGTTCGTCAATATAGATCACGCTGAATTATTTGTGCAAAAGGGCGGTGCTCGCGGCCGGATTATCGTAAGTCAGGGCCTGGGAATGGTAGATCTGATGACGTTACGAAACGGCGTACTGCTGCCGATGCAGGACCTGAATCTTTCCACTGGCCTGCAGATCACGGGAATCCGGCTGGTATTAAGAGGTGAAAACAACCATGCAATAAAGGGAGATGATTCCCGTTGCGAAATGCAGACTCCAAGCGCGCAGCAATCGGGTATAAAAATTCACTTGTCGCAGCCATTTACGCTTGAAAGCGGTTCGGTTTATTCGATGGTCATGGACTTTGATGCTGCAAAATCAGTTGTTATAAAAGGTAATGGCGGTTGTTTGCTGAAACCGGTACTTAAACTTTTAACCGTTACAAAAATTCCGTTTGATTCAAATCCCGGTGGTGGCAGCGTCGATGACGCCCCGGAAATTACTCCTGATCCCGTAACCGATGGCACCGACACCAATACCGGTGGCGGCAGCACCCCTTCTTCAGGCGACACAACTGCAGGCGGCGGAGGTTCTGGTAGCGGCGGCTTTGAAATTCCGGTTGACCCTGTTGATGAACCACCGATAATTGAAGGCGACTCGACATTTACAATGGGCTAGATACTGGTCTGAATATTGATAGTGTTTGGGTGCACAGAAGAAGGAGCCCCCGGATGTTCAGGATCTCGTTTTCGGCAGTCACTATCATACTTTTAATTAACATCGGGGTATTTTTCGCCTGGAATCTCTCGCTCGGTGAAAGCTCGGTCAGTTCCGATTTTATGGTCAATAATTTTCTTGTGAGTTGGAGCGGCCTTGAACAAGGCCGCTTTTGGATTTTACTGACTTCGGCTTTTTCGCATAATCTTTTTTTCCATGTCTTCATGAATATGTTTGTGCTCAGTAGTTTCGGCACCGCCGTCGAGTCCACGATCGGACTTTCGCGTTTTGCTTGGTTCTATCTGTCTGCGGCCGTGTTCAGTTCTTTTTGCCACGCAGCGGTTTCGAATGTCATCCTGCACGATCCGGAATTACCCGCATTGGGCGCCTCGGGCGCGGTCTCTGGCGTGGTGTTGCTGTTTGCGCTGATATATCCACAGCAGAAAATTCTGCTGTTTGGATTTATTCCGGTGCCGGCGCTCTGGGCGGTGGTGATTTTTGTTGGGCTGGATCTGTGGGGCCTATTCGCTCAGGCTGGGGGCGGTGGTCTACCTATCGGTCACGGTGCCCATCTCGGTGGAGCCTTCGCCGGCCTGATTTACTATTTTTTTATTTACCGCGAAAAAAGAAGAACCACAACAGGATAACCAGAAAGCCCGGTACACCCAGCATATACATCAGAATCGGCGCCGCCACTTTTCCGTTAACATTATTCACGAATTTTTTTAAACTTTTCATAATGTACTCTCCAGTTGATAGGTTGGTATGCGTGCGCGCTTTCGCAGTGGTTTTAGGTTTTCCTTGTACTCTGCTTTTTGCTTCAGATACTCATCACCGATCTCAGCGCGTATTTCCGCGTTAAATTCCTTTTTCACCAATTTAAACATGCTGGTTTCTTCTTCCTGAATGTGATGCTCAACCAGCTCGCCGAGCACCTTCACCTTTCCGAGCCATTCATTTTTGTCTGTGGTGACCCGAATTTCTTCGATAAGATGTTCGGCTATGGCGTGCTCGGTCAGGCCTTCAAAGGCTTCCATGCGGGCTTCGGATTTATTTTCCTGCATCCAACTATATAGGCTAGCTTCTTCAGGCTTGGCATGCGCCAGTAGCTGAACTGCGAATTTCTCAAAGCTCGGTCGCTTTTCCGACATCTTGATGTGGGGATCTTTCAATACCTTGATCAGTTTTTTCAGCGGCACATGGTCTTCGAGAATCAGCTTGATAATGTCATTTTGATTTTTTTTCGCGGCAGTTTTCATTTTCCCCCTCGGTTGCAGTATTGCTAGCTGCAATCGTAATTGCAAAACATTAGCCAAACCGGCATCGGGGGGATTAGGTACGGCGTACCTTTAGAGGGAAATGAAACCGAACATTATGTCGCGTAAATTGTAGGCGGTGCTGGTTTCGACTATCAGATTGTGGCAGCCGGTGCGCTGGAACACAGCTACGTCCCGGTTTTTAACGCGAACTGAAATTGTTGACGTTGGGGCGTCCATGCAGCTTGGCTCACCTTCGTTGGCATCTACCATTTTGGCGTCAACCTCAATGCTGTTGATTTTCTCATTCAGGTGTTTAAGACCTTCCGCTGTTAGTTCAGCAAGTACAGTGGTTTTTACCTGACCGGTGCGAACAACTTTCACAGAGTTAACAATACGGCCGACTTGATCAACAGACAGAGTTTGAATTGTCGGGTTCGGTGAAAAACCTGATGCGATCACATATTTAACAAGAATTGCCGGCGCAAGTGAGGTTTCCAATATGCCGTCGGATTCAAGGCTGCCACCTTTAATCGCTTGGAGAGCAAGTAACATTGTTGATTGGTTGGTTACGGTTATTCCATCAATGCGGTCATAAAAAGAAGTGACGTAAGTAGCTTTCGGCTGAACAGCAACGAAAGTCCGGCAAGTCATATTGCTTGGGTCGATAATTTTGATCTGTTGTAACTCGCCGTCTACTGGTCTGCCATCTAGCAGAGCTGTAACTGTTCGGATTCCGCACAAATCGGTTTGCACAGAAACGATTGGTAATTTCACCTGAACCGGTACCGGCATAACCTGAGCACAAATACGGCCATCCGGACAATGGAATGCCACTTTAATATTAAGTGATACTTCTAATTTGTCGTAATTAAGAACGAGTTGAGCGCGGGTTGCGTTCTGTACATGCACAGATGCGTATTTTGCTTCGGTTACTTTGTACTGCAGAACGCCTTGGGCTTTTTTTGTAGACTCAGCAGCTGTCGAAACTGCGCCGATAAAAAACGTGATTACTAAAACTAGATTCTTCATTAAATACCCCCGTATTTGAATTTTCGTTATGGGTTGCTCATTACAAGTTCTGTACCAAACAAGATTCAGTCAAAGAGTTCTTCAATATTGATTTAAAATGATTTAAATCGCTTTTGAAATAGAAACGCGGTTCCAAAAAGCAATCGAAAGACCCAGATAGAAACTGAAGTCTGGCACCAAAATCCGGTTTGAAGTTCAAAACTGCCCCGCAGGCTCCACTTAAATTCGCTCCGCCCACGGGAATCTGAAGGCGGGTCAAATTTCCCCGACTGTTTCGTCCGAATTTGCCTCAAATGAGGTTGCGGTCACGTCCGTGGCCTTCTAATTGCAACTTTTCACTGACGAAGGCAGCACTCGCATCGGTGTGCGTGGCCCGATTGGCGTGCATTATCGTACCACGGGCCCGAGCCTTGAATTTTTCGGTGAAGTTGTCCCGATAGTGGATTTAACGCCTTCGTCTGAAATTAATGTGGATGTGGGCCTTGGTGTGCGTGTGATATTTTAATTCAGAAAAAAAAAATAAGCGAACGGGGTTTTCAAAGTTTTCATGAAAAAGTCCGTTCGCTTCAGACCGGAAAAATCTCCGAACAAACTAATGCAACTTATCGCGCAAAAGTTCGTCTTCCATTTTAACCAGTTTATTATAAAGTCCGAAGCTGAGAATTGCCGACGCCCAGAGGCCGACAAAATTACCCAATACTTTTTGTTTTCGTGCGGTCAAAGCCGCTGAGGCCGCCATGCTGGCGAGGGCTAAACCCAGAAACACCAGATTGGGGATTTTCTTGGTCTGCTCTTCGATGATTTCGTTTGGCAATTCTGATCTGTATTTGCCCGATATTTTTTTGTCTCGCTGACTGAATGATTCTGAACTCATATCCATATCTTCCACGGGTCCTCCTTGGGTTAAAA
>JANOJH010000608.1:0-2708 GCA_031408135.1 Bdellovibrio sp.
TTGGCAGTTAATGTCAGGTTGCTTTCATCAAATTCCCACTTGTCCTGCCCGAGGTCATCAAGCCTGACTAAGCCATCGATATTAAATTCACGCAACAAAACAAAAAAACCGAATTTAGTAACCGAGCTGATTAAGCCATCATAAGATTCGCCGATTAGCTTCAGCATGAAGCGAGCTTTCTTAATGGCTTGAATCTGTCGTTCGGCCTTTGCCGCCTTCTGTTCACAGGCCGACAGCCAGATGCCGGCCGTTAATAAATCTTCTTCCGGCATCAGACGATAATGACTGTTGGGCATAACTTGATTTTTGAGTAAGCGGTGAATAATTAAATCGGGATAGCGTCTGATCGGAGACGTAAAGTGCGTATAGAAATCAAAACCCAGACCGAAATGGCCAAGGTTGTTCGGCGTGTACTTTGCCTGACTCATCGATCGTAAAGTTAGAATATGAATGATCTGAGCCTCAGCCTTACCTTCAAAATCCTGAAGTGCGCGAGTCAGCCGTTTTTGCAATTTGCCGCCGCCTAATGTTGTTTTGTGTCCTAAATTTTCCATGTATTTCTGGAGGTTCGAAATTTTTTCTGCATCCGGCGCCTCATGCACCCTGTAAAATGAAGGTACTTCGCGGCTACCGAGAAATTTGGCCACGGCAACGTTGGCGGCCAGCATAAGTTCCTCGATTAACCTGTGCGCAAATAATCTTTCTGATTTAATAACGTCAATCGGTTCTCCGGCATCATCAATAACAAGGACAGTTTCGGGAACTTCAAGATCTAAAGCTCCATCCCGGAATCTTTTGGCCATTAGTACTTTTGCCAGATCGGCGCATCTGAAAATATTTTCTTTAACGTGATTCAACTTTTCGATCGGCGTGCCATCGATGAGTTCTTGGGCTTCGCCATAAGTTACGCGCGCCTTACTTTCAATTACACCCTCGTAAAAAACCGAAGATTTCATTTCACCTGAAAAATCAAAAACCATTTCAGCGACAAGTGCCAGACGGGGAACGTTCGGCATCAACGAGCAAAGTCCGTTACTGATGGTCTCGGGTAACATCGGAATTACAAAATTCGGAAAATAAACGCTGGTGCCGCGCTCGTAGGCCTCTTTATCCATTGCAGTGCCGGTTTCGACATAGTGACTGACATCGGCAATTGCCACGTAAAGGTGAAACCCGGTAGAGGTCATATCCACGAGAACCGCGTCGTCAAAGTCTTTGGCAGTGGCGCCGTCGATCGTAATAATCGGTAAATGTCTGAGATCTTTTCGACCGATAAAATCTTTTTCAGTGGGGTTCTGGGTGAATTTTTTTGCCTCTTCAAGAGTTTCCTTAGAAAAAAACTCGGGGATATTCTGCGTAATGACCACTCGCTTGATATCATTCAACGGGTCCTTGGCATCGCCGAGCACATTCAGCACTTCGCCTTCGAAGTTGCCTTCATCCGGAAATTTGATAATATGCACTTCAACGAGTTCGCCGTCTTTTGCATTCTTGGATTTTTCAACCGGGATTTTCAGATCTTTTCCCCAGCCGCGGCCT
Organism: Bdellovibrio sp.; assembly: GCA_031408135.1. GTDB lineage: Bacteria > Bdellovibrionota > Bdellovibrionia > Bdellovibrionales > Bdellovibrionaceae > Pseudobdellovibrio. The sequence goes on from JANOJH010000608.1 coordinate 1,540, forward strand.
TCATCTTTGATTGCGCCGAATTTTTCCGAAACTATTGAATACTTTCCGGCAATACGTTTTTGAGATCTCTCTGTAATCTTAATGATTTCTCCGCGGAACCTGCCATCTTTCTCTCTTTCGACGGAAATTGTTGCGCGATCATTTGTCATTGCTGACTTCATCGAGTGTTGCGGAACATAGACATCAGGGTGTTCTTTATCATCTGGAATAAAAAATCCGAATCCATCCGGGTGGCGTTTAATAATTCCTTCGAGCATTTTTCGGGTATTCGTTTTTGAGTTCATATAAGGATTATATTCAGATTATGAATGATAAAAGTCATGTTGATTTTAGACCTAAGTAGAGGAAACCCTTAACATAAAATCCTGTCAAACCCGGCAGCTTCTATTTAAAAGCCAATTACCAGACCAAAGGCCTGCTTTTGACGAACTATGTTAAGAGCGATCGCGTTATTAATTGCCTCGAAAAAGCTCACTTTTTTGGGGAACTTTCAGTGGCTCTTAAATTTTTTTTTACATAATTGGGGTGTTTTAATTCAAGAATAAATGCACTTTTTCATTCTTAAAAATAATTTTTTTTACCAAGAAAGCAGTCAAAAAAAGTGATGCAAATAGTACACAGGATTTAAGAATCAAAATTTTACAAAACATTTAATGGATTACCCGAAAATTTTTTAGGTTGCGTTTGAACTAGTCCATAATTAACATCGAAAACATATAAGTTAAAACAATAAAACATTTGCTCTTAACGAAAGGACGCAAAATGAAACAACTATTAATCATCGCTATCGCCTTAACTTCGGTTAACGCTTTCGCATCTCGTGCTCGCTTATTATCTTTAGGCAGCTCACCACACTTGGTCGATACACAAACGGTATTTGCAAAACCATACGACATGTTCAATATCGCTAGCGATTTTGTTGGTCTTGAATCAGGTGCAACTCAGGCACCAATCACTGCAACTCCTCAAACTGCACAGAACGCAAATGCTGAAGGTATGATCGTTCGCACAATGGGCGATGCAAAATTAGGTTTAGCTTTAGGTCACCAATCTCTTAACGCTTCTTCTTGGGGTTTAAGAGCATTGTCTCCAACAGCTGCATTACGAGTAAATCAGCAGAATCCAATCGAATTTTCGTACGGTAAAAAAGCCGGCGAAATGACTTGGGC
>JANOJH010000604.1:0-3218 GCA_031408135.1 Bdellovibrio sp.
AAGTACTTTATCAAAGCCAGCCGGATCTAAGCCTTCCATCGGAAGGGTATCGATTTCCATAAGTGCCGCTGTCGTCAGGAGCGAGCCCATTGCGATATAAGTTTGTCTTTGCGCCCACCAGCCAATGACTTCAGAGCGCGGCCCCTTTATCAGATCATCATGCATCGTACTTCGGAACCTATCGAGCTTGGCTACTTCAATACCGCGGGTTTTAGCTGTATGATCGATCAGTTTTTCAATATGGGCTTCGTCCATTTTTTCTTTATAAGTTAAAACCAAAAAATGTGATGCTTCTGTTACCGGGCTTTGTCCGGCTGCCAGTGGCAGAAGTTGCAGCCTGATTGCGGGATCTTGTACGACAATGAATTTCCAGGGCTGTAGCCCGTATGAAGAAGCAGCTAACCTCAATGTTTCGGCCAGAATCTTCCAATCCGCTTCGCGGATTTTTTTTGTAGGGTCAAATTTTTTACAGGCATAACGCCATTTCATCTGGCTATGTAAAATTTCGTTATCAACTCGAGACATTAAAGGCTCCTTAAATAATCTGATGTTCCTTAGTAACTACTTAGTTACAAAAACCGATCCTGAAAAGTTGGATTTTGTGTACATAGAATCATTTTTCGAATTGAACGCAGCTATTCTCCAGTAATATTTCTTTCCTGGTTCGCCCTTTGAAAAAGTATAAGCCGTTTCTTTTACGGCTTGGTCCTGCACGACAAGCCATTTAAAATTAGGGTCTGTTGCGACCTGTAAGTGATAACTGTCTGCACCGGCAGTTGGCTTCCATTCAAGTTTGATTTCGCCTGAAACTTTTGCCAGGAACTTAGGGCCGGTTATTTCAACTGATGGCGGGCGTGCTGTGACCTTTGAATTTTTCTGCTTTTCAGGAAAAAGTGAATTCATTTCTGCATTTAAATTACCATGGCCGGTGTTTGCTGCATGGGCCTCACCCGGTGGGCATTTATCGGCAGTCTGAGGCGTGCAAAGAGCATCGGATTCACTGGCAAAAACCGCTTTGTTTACTCCGAGTGACAAAATAATTGCAAAAATAATGACTAAAAATTTCATAAAATTCCCTTCAAAGACTATCTTTTACTTTTAAATCTCTCAGGCGCATTTAGCAAGCAGCTTTAACTCTCGGGTTGTAAACCGGAAACTCATTTGCTACAACATTCGGCAGGGGTCTTACAGATGATCGCTGCTTTTTGTTTAATTCTCTGAATTAGACTTAAAGGAGAGGAAAGTCCGAGCTTCATTGAGCAACACAAGGGTTAACGACCCTCCGCCGCAAGGTGAGGAACAGTGGAACAGAAAGAATATCCAAGGCATTGATCTATTAATCGGGAACGGGAGATTTTTAGGGAGCCGGTGGAGTGAAAACAGCCAAACTCTGTGTGAAGCAAGATCAAATAGGAGAGCAAAAGGCCTGGGTAACCAGGTACTTTAAAGAACGGCTCGTTCGAGGCTTTCGGGTAAGATCGCTTGAGCGTTTAAGTAATTAAACGCCTAGAGGAATGGTCGTCAAAAGGCAAAAAGTGATCGTGGTAAACTTTGCCTGAACAGAACTCGGCTTATCGTAAGACCCCGCCACCTTTTTTTTAATTTCAGAATTACCAGAGATACCCTGTCTGGATGGCAATAAATGAAGCCGGAACTTCTTTGTTACCTAAAAACATATTGTATGAAAACGAAATCGGAACACTCGGGCTAACAAGCCAGCCTGCTCCGAGAGACACTATGGAATTGGCGGCGATTTGATCCGAGCTGAGAAATGAACTGCTTTTAGATGCGGGTAAAAGATATTCGAAGCCGCCCCCGATAGAAACCGAATCACCCATAAAGTACTCCAGTTTTCCCCCTAGGGAAAGATATGTAACGCTTAAATCACAGTTGCCAGCTGTACATTTAGAGTTTTGCGCCTGCACGCCATAAGATCGAAACCCAATCGGGTAGCGGGCCTTCAGGCTTTCAGTCAGAGTGTGCTGATAGGCAAACGCGAAGGCAAAACTTGTTCCTGACATCGTTACATTTGTGGTGCCTAAGTTAACAGAAAGACTATTAACCATAATTTCGGCGAATACGCCGAGACTAGAAGTTGATTTCTTAGAAGACTTTTTGCTGGATCTACCTACACTAACGGGTTTAGCTTCTACTGGTGCCGCAGTTGATGCGGTTTGTTCGTAAGGAATCAGGTTATAACCTTTTTTAGCAACGCCCTTAATAAGGTTGGCTTGTGCCTGATTCTCCGAAGCAGAGGTAATTGTGATAATACCGACACGTTTATTCGAGTCATTTAAAATGAAATACTTTTCAGTTGAAACCAACATGTCATCGTCGCCGGCCTGAATGGTAACTTTCGTACCTCGGACGTCAAGTACCTGAGCCGCTTCAGCGTCGGCAACTACAAAAGCAAAAACAAAAAATGTAAGAAAAAAAATTAAGAGAGACTGCATCTTTTTTCGAATTTTCGCAAAACAAGATAAATCATGCCGGGCAATAAAAAGAGAAACAAAAACCCCGAACCTCCGGGACCGTTATGATCCTGATTTTTCACAAGTCCGCAACCGCCACCGAATTTGGGCGGGCTTGTAACATTGGAAGTGCTTTGTGCGGTGGCAGGAGGCCCAGCAACTACGGGTGGGGGAGGAGTTCCGTCCGCTGCGGCAATCGTGATATCAAGACAATGAACGTAAAATTGGCCAGGTTGATCATCCATCTGCTGCAGAACCCGCAACATACAATTTGTACATGGAGTTGAAGGAACCACGACGTTGATCGATCGGGTACCGACGCTTTGAGGATCATCCGCAACATTCGCAAGTTGATTGGCTGCATTCCAGAAGCCGTTTACAGAATCCGGTGAAAACTGCACAATGAAGCGGCCTGGATGATTAATTGTTTCTGCGATTGCAATATTCACCGTTTGACCAGCAGTGTATTGCAACCGTGCGGGCATAACTGTGTTGTAGGCCGCACAAACTCCTGGGTTATCCGGCACAGTCGGGTTAGCTGCGTTCGGTTGGGTAAATTTAGCATCGTCGCGTGTTCCCATCCGGCCGAGGGGAGCATTCAGTCTGATATGAGCTTCGGCCGAAATTGAGACTATCAAAAACAAAAAAGTTGAAAAATATTTTAATAGTTTCATTGGATTTCCTTCGATAAAAGGCTTGCTCGACAAGAATTAAAATTTTCGGAGAGTGCGTCTTTTAAGTTATTCC
>JANOJH010000636.1:0-1421 GCA_031408135.1 Bdellovibrio sp.
TAGTCTCTGATTTCATGAGGCTAAAAAAGTCTTTTTCCTCCTTAGTTTCAGAGGTTGATAACTTAATCAGAAGCTCCTGTCGCTGAAGTTGATCGCAGCTCACAAAAGATTTTCCATATGTATTTTGTGCCGATGCATCCAAACCCATAAGTTGAGTCTTCACATTATCCTGCACTTCTTGTTCGTAGCATTTTTCAATTAGCTTTTGCAAATACTTATCTACTCCTACTGAAATAGCACCTATAGAGTCACCTGCCGGAATGATGGTATCCGCAACGGAGGTCATAAGGTCTTGCTCGGCACCGGAAAAAGAAGAGTGATAAGCGGTCAAATCACCTATCGTCCATCCATTTGCCCAAGCAGGCAAGGCGATCAGCCCGCCAGAAGTAAGAACTAACTTTTTTAAAGTATCACGCCTGTTCATATAATGGTATCCTTTTGGATTTAATCCGTTGACGGAAACAATATATTAATCAAAATACAAATTTGAAAGACATATTTTTTGGCCACAGTCGACAGCTTACTGTCAACTGTTGTCTGTAGACCGTTGACTTTATTAATTCTCTACCTTATAATAGATCTTATAAAACTTACGGCCATCTTTTTCAACCCCATGCTCAATTAATTGCTTATCTCCGTGGATGTATATGTGAAAGTTCTTGTCCAACTTCAATACACTTTTAAAAACGCGTGCCTGTTTTTTTACGGCCTGTGCAGAGATGTCGAACCGGTCGTTTAGATCAATGTCGTGTTCTTGCCGATATGATTCGTCATAGGCATGAAAAGATTTGATCAGTCCTTTATCCTGAAAAACTTCTTTTTCGAAATGCGTTTTATCAAATGACTCGTGCTTTTTGAAATAATCTACAGAGCGGTTCAGCAGATCAATCTGATCGGGCTTGGTCATATCAAATTCATCCACCATTTGCTCTGTAACAAATTTTTTGGTGATGTTGAGGAATTGGTTGGTCTGAAGAAACTCATTTTTCACTGGAGCTAACCCAAGAAAATTTTCCTTCCAATATTGCGCTTCTTCCGCCCGACTTTGACTATCCACCATCAGCACCCTGAAGCCTTCTTTAGGACGCGTATTAAAGATGAGACAACCTTTATCTAATTTATTAAGGTCAAGACCTTCTTTTAATGTGAGCGAAAATAACGCCTTCTCTTCATTGATCTCCAGAAAATTGGTTTTGGTTTCTGTTTTAAAAATCCCGAAAGCTTCGACTGTTTCATTTTCAAAAATGCAATTTTCAAAAGAGCATAGATACAACTCTCCGCCTTTGATTTTAGGATGTCCTGAGTTTTTGTATAAATGTTGAGCAAGTTGAACAGAAGCCAGGTGAAAAGAGCTTTCGCCCGAAAAAATACCAGCAGCTATATTATAGACTTCATTGTATTGCAGTGAAGATGGATGGGAA
>JANOJH010000649.1:0-10983 GCA_031408135.1 Bdellovibrio sp.
GACGAATCATCACGAGAAGGGATGCGGGCGGTTATTGTACTGAAGCGCGGCGAGAATGCGTCCGTGATTTTAAACCGCCTTTTTAAATTTACACAACTGCAGGTCAGCTTCGGGATTATCATGCTGGCACTTGATGCGAAAAATCAACCGATCATCTTTGATCTTAAAAAAATGCTGGAAGCCTTTGTTGAACACAGACGTGATGTCGTTACAAAACGATGTATCTTTGAATTGAAAAAGGCAAAGGAAAGAGCGCACATTCTCGAAGGTTTGAAAAAAGCTCTTGATAACATCGATGAAGTCATTGCTACAATCAAAGCTTCGAAAGAAGCGGCCGTGGCTCGCGAAGCGCTAATGACCAAATTTACATTCAGCGAAAGACAGGCCATTGCAATTCTTGAAATGCGACTTCAGCGCCTGACGGGCCTAGAGCGACAGAAAATTTTGGATGAGTTGGCTGAACTTGTAAAACAAATCGAATGGTTAAATTTTGTTCTGGCTGATGTAAAAGAAATTTATAAAATTATCGTTGCAGAACTTGAAGACATTAAAAAGCGCTATTCAAACAAACGACGTACAGAAATTACCGGCGATCTGTCCGACATCGAAGATGAAGATCTGATTGCTGATGAGCCGATGGTTGTGACCGTTACTAACACGGGTTATATTAAACGAATTTCGACGGAAGAATACAGAGTTCAAAAACGCGGAGGCAAAGGCTTAAAAGGCATGGAAACCCGCGAAGAAGACTATGTTACCGACATCTTCACGGCCTCAACAAAGACAATGTTGCTCGTATTTACAGACAAAGGAAAAGTTTATTGGTGCAAGGTTCATCGGCTTCCACTCGGCAGCAGAACTTCTAAAGGTAAAGCAATTGCGAATGTTGTTAATTTGGCAGCAGGGGAAAAAGTAAAAGCCATTCTTCCGGTAAATGAATTTTCAGCAAACAAACATGTTGTCATGCTGACTGAAAAAGGAATTATTAAAAAAACAGCATTAGACGCTTTTTCTAACCCGCGCCAAGCCGGAATTATAGCATTAACGACGGATCTTGAAGACCAGGTTGTTGCCGTAAGTCTGTCTGACGGTCAATGCGACATTTTCATCGCTACGAAAGAAGGAATGTCGATCCGATTTAACGAAGATGATGTTCGTTCGATGGGCCGCTCGGCACGAGGGGTAAAGGGAATAACGCTTTCTAAAGATGACTGTGTTGTTGCAATGGAAGTTCTCGAAAAACAAACGAAAGACACCATTTTAATGGTAACAACCAAAGGCTATGGAAAGCGTTCAGTTGTTGAAGAATATCGCGTTCAAAGCCGCGGCGGAGTTGGAATTATTACCCAGAAGACGACCGATAAAGTCGGAAACGTCGTCGGTACGAAAAAAGTTTCTCCTTTACACGAGTTAATACTTTCAACTGATCAGGGCCAGGTAATTCGTATGAAGATTTCGGACATTTCCGTTTTAGGTAGAAATACTCAAGGCGTAAGACTGATTAATCTCGATGAAAAACAAGAATTTGTAAAAGGAATCGCAGTTGTTGAGGATGAAGATAAAACAGGCGAAGAAGTACACTAAGTTTGTACTTTTGGTTGCAGCGCTAATCCAAATTAGCGGCTGCACACCTGCGGCCGACAGACTATATGACGAAGCTTATGCAGAGATTGAAAAGGGCCACTTTCGAATTGCCGTTGATCTTCTTGAAAAAAGCGCAAACGTTGAGAAAAAAAATATTTTAAAGAATAAACATTTGATTGAAGCTGCGCGAATCGCGCGATTTGAAATTCAAGACTACGACAGATCGATCCGAATCTATCGCAATATTGTTCTTGGAGCCGAAGAGGTCGATCAGCGGATAAGTTCTCAGCGCGCAATTTCAGAAATCTATCTTGAAAATTTACAGAGTTACGGGCTTGCCCTGAAAGAGCTGCAGATACTTGAGCCGCTTATTAAAGATGAGGCCGAAAAGGAAAAAATAAAATTCAGAATTTCACAGGCCCACTATCTGACGGGCGATAATCAACAGGCGATTGAAGAGATTAACACGTCTTTGAAAACTTCAAAAAACGAGACATTGAATTTTTTAAAGCTCAAGGCTCAGGTTTTGATTGCTGAAAAAAAATATAAGGAAGCAATTCAGGCCTATAATGAAATTTATATGAAAGACCCGATATTTTTTCAGGATGAAAACCTCTACATTGCTGTTTCGGTGGTCTATGAGGAAAACGAAGAGTATAAAGAAGCTCTGGAATACCTGACCAAACACGAGAAGCAGATTAAAGATAAAGCCTATTTTGAGCTACGCTATAAAAGGCTTAAAGAGAGATTTGCAAATAAGCCATTATTCAAAGGTCGCCGAAAGTGAAAAAAAACAAATATTTGATTTTTGCGACGATAGGGTTTGAGCTCATTTCCCTAATTTTAATCGCACTTTGGGTAGGGAAAGAGCTGTCAAAACGAGGCTATGGTGCCGGCGCAGAAGCGTTTTGCGTATTGGGTGCGTTTCTTATCTGGTTCATTAGTTTAATAACAAAGCTAAAGAACCTCAAAAATGATTAAACACATAGCAGCCGCGGTTATTACCTACGGCTTTGCCGCGTCGATTGCGTCGTATTTTTATTTTGGCGGCGGTTTTTCAGCGAATGTGGCTATCGGAACCCTCGTCGTTCTTTTGAATCTGGCCGCCCTCTCCTTTTCCTGGAAACGAATCTTTTCGAAAAAATCTATTGCGTTAGCCATTTTCGTCATTATATTTAAGTACGTAATTTTAGGAATGATTTTGTGGGGTCTTTCGGTTGCCGGCTGGCTAAATGTCATCGGTTTTTTGGTTGGCCTGGCGTCGCTAATTTTCTCGGTATTCGCCGCGATGTTGATGAAGTCCCTAAAAAGAGAAAACTTATAATCCGGAGGCTCTATGCATTTTAATTGGACGCAACTGATACCAGGTGTTGGACACCATTATGTCCATGTGGCCACACTGATTTTGGTTTCTGCGCTGATTATGATTATGGGTGTAGTGGCGAGAGCAAGCCTTGGAACCGGAGAAGCCGCAGTGGTCCCGTCCGGAAAATTTTCAGTTCGCGGAATTTTTGAAGTATTCGCTGAGTATATCGGCGGACTCGCAGACCAGGTTATCGGGCAGCATGGGCGCGCTTTTGCGCCCTACTTTACTGCGATTTTTACATATATATTTTTTAATAATCTGGTTGGATTAATTCCGGGAATGACGCCTGCAACAGAAAATTTCAACACTACTTTTGCCTTCGGGGTGTTTTCATTTTTAGCGTACAATGTTATTGGTTTAAAAGAGGGCGGACTCGGGTACCTGAAACACTTTTTAGGACCGGTCTTGTGGCTAGCGCCACTTATGTTAATTATTGAGTTAATTTCACACGTCATTCGACCTCTGACTTTGGGGTTGCGCCTTGCAAACGTAATGACCGGCGACCATACAGTTCTTTCTGTATTTTTAGGGTTGTTCCCGCTGGGTCCCGCAATTCCGTTCTATGCAATGGGACTTCTGGTTAGTACGATCCAGGCGTTCGTTTTCACACTATTATCAATGGTCTACGTGGCTCTTGCTACAGCCCACGACCACTAAAACACAAAAGGAGTTCTCATGAAAAAGGCATTATTGTTTGCCGTAACAACTTTAGCTTCTGCTGCGGTATTCGCACAGGACGCAGCTCAAGCAGCTGTAAATACATCAAGCGCAGGATTAGTTGCGATTGGTGCAGGTATCGCAATCGGTTTAGCGGTATATGGCGGAACATCGGCTCAGGGTAAAGCCGCAGCTTCTGCATTAGAAGGTATCGCGCGAAATCCAGCAGCCGGCGACAAACTTTTCACGCCACTTATTTTATCTTTGGCTCTTATCGAGTCTTTGGTAATCTTGGCATTCTTGGTTGCCTTCATTAAGATTCCGGCAGCTACTTTCGGTTTCTAGTTTTAGATTTTAAATTTAAAATGAAAAAAGGGTCACGCAAGTGACCTTTTTTTTGAAGCTATAAGTACTGATTCACAACGGACATGATGGCACCTTGAATTCTCTCGAGCCCCGCGGCTGTGTTTGATTCAAAACGGACTACCAAAACCGGCTGAGTATTTGAAGCGCGCGCCAAAGCCCATCCATCTTCAAAGCTAATTCTAATTCCATCAATCAGATTTACTTTTATGCCGCTGTCTTTTGAGTTAGAAAATTTTTCTTTAACTTTTTCAACAATCAGAACTTTTTTTTCTTCTGTTGTGTCGATTCTGATTTCAGGCGTATTAAATGCGACGGGCAAGCCCGTCAAAAGCTCGGGAATAGTTTTTCCTGATTTCGAGAGAATTTCACAAAGGCGAAGCCCTGCATAAGGAGCATCGTCATAGCCGTAGTTTCTATCAGCAAAGAAAATATGGCCGCTCATTTCACCACCAAAAGGTGCTTTTTCGGTTTTTATTTTTTCTTTGATCAGGCTATGTCCGGTCTTCCACATGATGGGCTCGCCCCCGTTTTTAGTGATGTCATGAAACATGCGATCTGAACACTTAACGTCTCCGACGATTTTTACGCCCTTGGATTTTGAAAGGACATCGCGGGCAAAAATTGTCATCAGCTCGTCGCCGTAAATCATTTTGCCTGTATGATCCACGACGCCTATGCGATCAGCGTCGCCATCAAAGCCAATCCCACAAACGGCGCCGGTTTCGAGAACTTTCTTTCGCAGGTCGACGAGGTTTTCTTCAACGGTCGGATCAGGATGGTGGTTGGGGAAGTTTCCATCTGGTTGTTCAAATAAAATTTCCGGAGTTAATCCGACGGTATTAAATAGTCGTCTTACGATGCTTCCGCCGGCGCCATTCCCGCAATCCAATATAACCTTTACGGGCTTAATCTGACCGAACTCTTTTTGATATCGGGCTAAATACTCTGGATGAATGTCATAGTTTTTTACTGAGCCAGCGCCAGAAATGAAGTTACCAGATTGTAAAATTGCTTTCAGCGCCTGAATTTCATCTCCGAAAATCGTGGTCTTTCCCAACGAAACCTTAAAGCCATTGTATTCGGGCGGGTTGTGACTTCCGGTAATCATTATTGCGCCGTCAAGATCGAGATGAAAAGTTGAAAAATAACAAACCGGAGTTGTAACCAAGCCCAGAACCGTGACTTCGGCCCCCGAGTCACTCATGCCGGCAGCAAGCTGTTTTACGATATCCAGCGACGATGTGCGCGCGTCGTAACCTATCGAAAATCGAAGAGCCTTTTTTGCGGTTTTTCCAAAAACATAAGAGGTAAAAGCTTTTCCCAGCTTGTAGGCAAAATCTAAATCAAATTGTTCGTTGTATACACCGCGAATATCGTATTCCCTGAAGATTACCGGACTAAACATCTTAAGCTCCTGTTAATTTGATTCCAAGTTTTATAGCTTCCAACATGGAATTTGCATTGGCTACATTTTTATTAAAGAGTTCAAAGGCTGTTCCATGATCGACGCTAGTTCGAATAAATGGCAGGCCAAGTGTCAATTGGACACCGGAATCCTGCCCGTGTTGCATTTTAAAAGGAATCAGGCCCTGATCGTGATAAAGACAAATGAACACAGAATAGAGTTTCCAGTTTTTTTTAAGGAACGCAGCATCCGGCACAAGCGGACCCACCAATGCTTTGGGGGCTCTAGAAAAAAGGGTTTTTTCGGTATCGCCGATAAGACCACTCTCGCCCGCGTGTGGGTTTAACCCCAAAATTGCGATCTTTTTCTTAGATTTTATTAAACGGTTAAACTGGCGGGCGGCCGACGCGACAGCGTGAATGCCCGTGGACGTCAACTGACTTTCTACCTTTGAAAGCGGCAAATGGTCCGTGGCCAAAATCACATTAAAATATTTTCCGACAAAAGACATGAAAAGCTCGCGCTCTGGAAAAAGTTGACGAAATATTCCGGTGTGACCGAGTGCTTTTTGAGGCAAGGCCGAAGTTAGAGATTTTGAAAGCGGACCCGTTACTAACGACGTTAAAGCGCCATTTTTACAAGCCAGGGCAGCTTGCACAACCCAGTCAGCAGGCGTTGATTCCAGCGACAAATCGATGAGAAAATTTTTTGGCAAGGATTTCTTTTTTCTGACAAACGCAAGGGCGGAGTCAAGCGAATCAAAAGTTCTACGCTGCCATTTTTGATCAATGAGTCGGAAGTATTTTGGTTGAGATTTTTCCTGAGATCGATGTCGAAACAAAAAGAGCACGGTGTTGCGGTTCTTGGCCGCAGGGCTTAGCCGACTTAAGGCTTTTGCAGTTACTTCAAAACCGATTCCTCTTGTGTCACCGGTTGTAATTGCAATTTTTTTAGAGGACGTCATTATAGATTTTAATACTGGCTTCGAGTTTTTTAAGCTCAAACCAGTTTTTCAGCTGTCGCTCAAAATTTTGCTGAACCAGCGAAGCTTTAATGGATTCTTTTACTTTTAAGAAATTGGGATCGACCACCGTTTTTTTATCGAGAAGTTTAACAATGTGATAGCCGTCGGGCCCGCGAAGAACTCCAGACGCCGTATTAACAACAAGATCGCCGATTGCTCTTTCGATGTCAGGCAAGAACTCGCCGGACTTAAATACGCCCAAAACGCCATCTTTATTTGACCCCGGTGTTTCATCCAGTTGATTTGCGAGCGACTCAAAAGACTCGCCTGCGCTTAATCTCTTAAATGCTGAGGTGGCGCGATCAAGCGACCCTGTGCCGCCCCCCCTTTTATTTGCGAAAAAAATCTGAGCTATCTTAAACTCGCCGACTCTTGGACGATAATTAGGATATTTTGTCTGGAATACTCCGTAAGCGTCCTCATCTGTAATTCGAAGCTTGCTGACAATTTCTTTTTCAAAAAATGTCTGACGTTCAAAGCGAGCCTTGAGAATTGTTTTATATTCCTCAGGCTTGAAGCCCTGGGTTTCCAAAAACTTCTCAAACTCTTCCGGCTTCATTTGATTCTTTTTTGCCATCTGTGCAAACTCACCGTTGATATGCTCTTCAGATGCAGACATCCCAAGGCGTTTGATTTCGGATTCAACGAGCTTTTCGCGGATCAAAAAAGCAAGCTGCGCCTTTTTGTCGGTTTTAATGATCTCGGGATTCTCACCAAGCAGGAGGGTTTCATCGATAGAGCCCTGTTTTTTTACGCGAGTCTGCATATTTTTAACATCAGACAGTAAAACTATTTCACTATTAATCGTGGCGACAACTTTGTCGACGACCTCTTTGGCCGAGAGCGAGCCCGAGAAGAGAAGAGCAGCAAGAATAATCGTGTTTTTCATATTGATACCTACCGGGTTTCAACCCGGATAGAATCTAGCATATTTAGATTTTTTTTGACCCGATATTTTTTGATTTGCACATCGAGCCATGAAGTAAACCTTGCTGTTTCCCGCAAGGCGCGAACTTCAGAAGTAATCTGGTTCTGAGACTCTGCAAATGTCCTGATTTTAAAGGGCTTTTTCTCCATCAACCGAAAGATGTGGATGCCATCTGAGAGCTTTACCGGGCCAAGGATTTCGCCAACGCCTTGCTTGAAAGCCTTTTCCAGCTCTGGGGCGTAGCCACGCTCGATCCATCCGTAAACATCTCTAGATTCCTGATTGTAGGCGCCGGAGTACTTTTTTGCTACGTCTGTAAAGGGCTGTTTTCGAAGAAGATTTTTTACAATCTCGGCCTCCCCGTCGTCATTAACAAGAATATGCGCAAGCAAAATCGCTTCGGGCTGTTCATACCTCGAGCGGTTACTGTTGTAGTAAGACAAGAGCTCATCGTCTGTTATTTTCGGAGCATCTTTACCAAGCGCCGCCAAAAGGTGTTTCTTTTTCAGAACAGCCTCAACTTTTTGGAGCCATTCGGAGTAGCTTAGGCGAGCCTCGCTGAGGAGCTCGCGAAACAATGCATCTGTAGGATATGCCGAGAGCATCGACTTGACTTCAATGTCGATTTCGGCCGGCGCAAGCGTCAAAGAATTTTCTTTAAACCAGAGACTAACGAAAGTTGAAATCACGAAGTCATTAATTATCTGATCTTTAAAAACAGAAAGAATCTTTGGGTCTTTGGCCGAAAGAGCATCAAGATCCTTCAGCTTTATAGCCAGCTCTTTTGAAAAATCTTGCGCCGAAAGAGTGTAATTTTCAACCTGAGCAATTGGTTTTGTGAGAATCTTACTCGAAATAAAATCGCAGGACGTAAGAAAAATCAGCGCAACAATTAAAAGCGGCTTAAAAAAACTACTCAACCAATTTGGAGTTAACATTTATTTTATAATTTTTTCTGACGCCGGCGAAGAAAGAATCGAACACGGCTTTGCGTTTAACATCGTAAACGGCCATTCTGATTTCTCGTTTTGTTGCCTCTTCATAACTGCGGCGCCCGGTTAGTTTAATGATGTGAAACCCGAATGGAGTTTCGACCAGGTTCGCTGTTGTTTCTCCGACCTTTAGCGCATTTGCTGCGCTATAATAGGCCGCAACCAAGGAAATGCGCGATTGCCATCCGATGTCGCCACCCAGGTTTTTTGTAGTGATATCGTCAGAGTAAAGCCGAACAAGTTCTTCGTAAGGTCTTTTTGATTTTTTAACCTCCTCGAGAATTTCTTTTCCGCGCTTGCGGGCTTCTTCGCGCTGTTCGACGGTGGCGCCGGGCTTAACTTCAATTAATATATCCGACAAACGGATTTGCGGATTGTCGGCGTACCAATTTCGCATTTCGGTATCTGTTACGGTGCTTTCTTCAACTTTTTTACCAAGCTCTTTTTCTAAAAAGGCTTTGTAGATTTCCTGATTGATCCGGTCTTGTACGATGGGATCTTTTTCGAAGCCACGTTTTCGGGCCTCTTGTACTCCAGGCTCGTAACGAACAAGTTCTTCTAAAAACACGGCCTTTGAAGGCGGGTTTGCAAGCACCTGTGAGGTAACCTCGTTATAGCGCTTGTTGAACTCTTCAAGTGTAATCTTTTTTGTGCCGACAGTTGCAACAACTGCGGTTTCTTTTTGGGCAAAAACTATAGAGCTGATAAAAACCAAAACGAATAAAGTCCATTTCATAATCGTGCATCCTTTGCTTCATCTAACGTACTTAAATGTTACAGTCAGGTTGACGATACTCCAAATAAATAGGACGCCTGTTGCCGCGCAGCAAAGAGCTGATTTTGCAGGGCTTTTGCTAATTCCGGCGAACGAGGGTCATCGTCTTTTGTTATTGGCCCAATTGGGCCAAGCCAAACAATTACAACTTTTGCAAATGGTTTTGGAAAGTAAGCCTGATTCCACGAGCGTGGAAATTTCCATGCGGACTCGCAATAAGCGCCGCCTGCAAAAATGTCGGCCTTTACTAATCGTGAAAGTTCAAACACCCCGGGCTTTACTTCGTAGATTGGTCCCTTTGGCCCATCGACGGCGATATTGCAGCCGGAGCCGTTTTTTATGAGTTGAATCAGACCCTTAAGCGCAGAAACCCCGCCGCGCGTTGACGAGCCCCGCGAAGTTTTGCCGCCGAGAAGTTTGTAAATGACATTCATCATTTCGCCATCTTTGCTTGTGGATATCATTGTTGAAAGGCCGTATTTGTTTGCCAAATACAACAATGCAGCCTCATCTCCGTGAAAATGCGCCAGAATATAGGGTTTTTTATTTTTAATATTTTCGAGAAGGCGCTCAGGCTCATGGATCTGGATTTTCCAGCTCCATGAGATAAGCCGGTAAATAATAAAAACAATAATACCAACGATTAATCCCCGAAGTTTATGCATGAATCAATGATGTAAAAGCTTTTTAAACTCTTCCGTCAGCTTTGGAATAACTTCAAACGCATCACCAACAATTCCGTATGTTGCTTTTTGAAAAATCGGAGCGTTTGGATCGCTATTAATTGCGACAATAACTTTGCTGCCGCTCATGCCGGCCAAATGTTGAATTGCCCCTGAAATTCCAACAGCAATATAGAGAGTTGGGGCTACAGTTTTTCCGGTTTGCCCGACTTGCATCGAGTGTCCGACCCAGCCGGCATCAACAACCGCCCTTGACGCCCCAACTGTTGCGCCGAGAACCGCGGCTAAATCATTTAACAGACTGAAGTTTGCAGCTTCTTTGAGCCCGCGCCCGCCAGAAACAATAATATTGGCCTCGGTTAAATCGAGCTTTTCGGCTGCGCCACGAACAATTTCCTTTACTAAAGTCTTTAGATTCGGTTTTTCAAAAACCTGCTCGGTAACAGTTGCGGCTTTACTCGTATCTGCGGCCACCACCGGAAGCTGATTGGCGCGCATCAAAACAATTTTTACCTTTGAATTTTCAAAAGTTGCGGTTGCAAAACACTTTCCTGAATAAAGTGGCTTCTTAACTTTAACAACTTCGTCTGAAACAGTAAGCGCCGTTCCATCTGAAACCATGCCCGCGCCTAACTTTGCAGCTACTCGCGGAAAAAGATCTTTTCCTGCCGATGAGGCCGAAGCCAAAACAAGAGTTGCGCCGGTATTTTTAATTGCTTCTGCAACAGCGGCGGCAAAAAGCTCAGGGTTGTAGGCGTCATACGCAGGGTCTTTGCAAACGAGAACTTCTTGTGCCCCGTGGTGTGCAAGTTGCGCAGCCGCCTGAAAAGCAGAAGAGCCAAGAGCGAGAGCCACGACGGGGCGTCCGGTTGAGGCTGCAAATTGCAGAAGCTCTTGTGAGCTTCTTTTTAAACCCGAAGCTTGGAATTCTGAAAACACTAAAACTTTAGACATAACAACCTTTCAAAAATTAAATAACCTTGACGTCATTACGGAGACAAGAAACGAGCTGGCTGACCTGCGACGAAACATCCCCTGTTAAAAGCTTTACTGCCGGCTTTTCAGGAGGAAGGGTGTATTCAACATATTTAACTTTTTGATCTGCCGGCGCCACGCCAAGAGAAGCAAACTCAATTTCTTTGATAACCTTTTTCTTGGCCTTCATTATGCCCGGAAGGCTGGCATAACGTGGCATATTTAAAC
>JANOJH010000711.1:0-4104 GCA_031408135.1 Bdellovibrio sp.
GCTGTTGTCCGAAAGGGAACAGTCCAAGATGCATCGTATATCCTGGGGATCACTCAAACCGGAGTGACCCAGCGGATCCGATCGTTAGAGAAGCAGTTGAAGACAACGCTCTTTATAAGGTCGAGGAAAGGCATGAAGCTCACAAGCGAAGGAGAAGCGCTTCTTCAGTTTGTTAAAGGCAGTTTAGAAATAGAGGGAATGGCCCTTTCAAAGATTCAAAGGGCAGCAAAAGATAGCATCATCGAAGTCAGCATCTCAGGACCATCAAGTATTTTGCGATCGAGGGTCATTCCTAATTTAATCAGCCTTAAAAACCGTTTTCCGTACATGCGCTACCGTTTTGACCTATCAGACACTGAAAACAATGTAGATAAACTCAAAACCGGTTTTTGCGATTTCGCGATTCTCGAACATCATCTTGTTACGCGCGAAATGGATTCTAAAATTATTAAAGCCGAAAGATATTGTCTTTACGGCCCAGCCTCATGGAAGAGGCGCTTACTTCCAGACATACTCAAATCCGAAACTATAATCGACTTCAACCAGAACGACCTCATGACGTTTAATCTTCTGGATAAATACAAATTAAAGCCTCAGATCACAAAGGAAAGACACTTTGCAAACAATACCGATGCACTTGTTTCAATGATCACAGGCGGCCTTGGATATTCGGTGCTGGCCGAAGAATTTGCCGCCCTCCATGTCAAACGTGGCGAATTGATCAAGCTGGGCGAGGATCTTTTTTTGGATTATAAAATCGCTTTGGCCTGGTACCCAAGACACGAACGACCGGATTATTTTCAAGCTATTATCAGCACTATTAAGTGAAAATTGCCTCTTATTCCGAAATTGTGCTAAGATCCTTTGATGATTCAAAATCGGCTCGAGAAAAATTTTAAAAAACTAAATCCCTGGGCTGAAAAAAAACAGATCGAGGCCTACAGATTATACTATCGTGATATTCCTGAGTTTCCCTTCATTGTTGATCGCTACAAAAATTACTTTGTTGTTTATGATAAGTCTCAGCTAATTGATCAGGAAAAAAATCATTTGCCCCTCTTGATCAACTCACTCAAAGCGCTTTTCAACGCGTCAGAATCCGAAATAATTGTTAAGAAGCGCCAACGGCAAAAAGGAAATGAACAGTACCAAAAACTCGACCAAAAAAATGAAAAGCTGATTATTTGTGAAAATGGCGTCGAACTTTACGTTAATCTTCACGATTATCTTGATACGGGTTTATTTTTAGATCACCGACCGATTCGCTACCGATTTCTGAAAAATGCAAAAGGTCGGTTTCTGAATCTTTTCTGTTATACCGGAACGGCCTCAGTAATGGCCGCAAAAGCCGGTGCTACGACCTATAGTATCGATATGTCGAAGAACTATCTTGAGTGGGCGCAGCAGAATTTTACTTTGAATCGCCTGTCCCTGACCGAGAACTTTTTTATTGAGGAAGATGTCCTTCAATTTATCGAACAGGCCGCCGAATGGCCGGATTTGCTTCAGAGTTTTGATACTATTTTCCTTGATCCGCCGACGTTTTCAAACTCCAAGAGCATGAAGACCGATTTTGACGTCGAACGCGACCAGACTCAGCTGATTTCAGACGTCTCAAAGTTCCTCAAGCCAGACGGAATTCTTTATTTTTCGACCAACAAGCGTGACTTTAAACTTTCGGCCGAAATTTTAAATAAATTTAAGGTTAAAAATATCACTTCTCAAACGATTCCGATCGATTTCCACGACCAGAAAATTCACCACTGCTTTGAAGTCTCGTACAATCGTTAATATCAGGCGAGAATGTATAAAATAGTAGCATAAAAAAAATATCTGTTTTTGACTGATTTTTTCGAGAAAATTCTTGATCACGGCGGCGCGAGGCCCTATTTTGACCGCTTACAAAATTATCTTTGAAAAGGTCGTGAAATGAAAGCATTAGGTCGTCACATTCTTGTTGAGTTTTTGAATTGCAAAGCAGACGTACTTAATGATGTTGCAGCTATAGAAAATGCCATGGTTGAAGCCGCTCAGATCGCCGGTGCCACTGTAATTAATTCGACCTTTCATCACTTTTCGCCCTATGGTGTTTCAGGCGTAGTTGTTATTCAGGAAAGTCACTTAGCGATTCATACCTGGCCGGAATACCGATATGCCGCAGTCGATTTGTTCACTTGTGGAGACACAGTTGACCCTTGGGTTTCTTTCGAACACCTTAAAAAGTCTTTCGAGGCCTCTTACTCCGCGCTGGAAATGAACCGCGGCTCTACCCATGTGCTTAAAAAGGGAAATGAAATCCAAGTTAAGCCGAATGATACTGAAAACTATGATCCGAAAAAAGGTTATAAGATTAACCGTAATGTTTGGTTTACAGATAAAGATGACAATCAGGCACTGTCACTTCGTTATACCGGCGAAGTTCTCTTTGACGAACGAAATGAATTTCAACGGGTTCGCATTCTCGATTCGATTTCTTACGGCAAAATGCTTGCGATCGACGACATGGTTATGTGCACCGAGCGCGATGAATACCACTACCATGAAATGATCACTCACCCAGCTATGCAGGCCTATGAATCAGCCAGCGGTAAAACCGCAAAGAATGTGCTTGTTATCGGTGGTGGAGATGGCGGTACCATCCGCGAAATCTGTAAATATCCCGGACTGGAAAAAGTTACGATGGTCGAAATCGACGAAGCCGTTGTTCGTGCCTGCAAACAGTTTTTGCCCGCGATTGCCCGCGACTTCTCCAACCCCAAGGTTAATCTGATTATCGGCGATGGAATTAAATTTGTTTCTGAATCCCCTGCCGATGTTTACGATTTAGTAATTGTTGATGGCTCAGACCCTGCCGGCCCTGCAGAAGGTTTATTTACCAATGAGTTTTACAGCAATTGTAAAAAAGCTATGAAGCAGAATGGAATTCTGGTCACGCAAGGCGAATCGCCGATGTTTCACTCTGAAACTTTTGTCGAACTGAGCAAGTGCTTAAAGGCTGTCTTTTCTCCGAGTCAGGTTCATACGATGCTCTTTCATGCTCCCACCTATCCATCAGGCATGTGGAGTCTTCAGATGGCAATAAAGGGGCAGTATCACCCCGTGACTGACTTCGATAGAGCAGCCGCTGCACAATTCGCCAAAGCTAAGGATCTCCGGTATTACAACGAGGATCTTCATTCGGCGGCATTTGCTCTTCCGACTTTTGTAAAAAATATGTTGAATACTTAGCCCCAACTGAATCTCATAATGCATTCCGACATGACTCAAATCATATCTAGGCAAATGATTAGTTAATCATTTTATATTTTAACAAGGAGTCACTTATGAACGTATTGGCACAACTTGCTTCGATGGACGGAATTTCATATATCTTGCGTTGGTTACATCTTTTCTTCGGCTTGCTTTGGATTGGTCATCTTTATTATTTTAATTTCACTCAAGGTTCAGCAATGGCTCAGGCCGATGCACCCACAAAATCCGGTATCACCACAAAACTTTTGCCAATTGCGCTTTACTGGTTTCGTTGGGGAGCCATGTGGACGATGGTCACTGGTATGATTCTTTTGGGAATTAAAGGGCACACCGGCGGAATGGAAGTGTACGCATCTGGTTGGGGCGTTTCAATTCTTATCGGTGTTGTTATGGGTCTTACAATGTGGGCAAACGTTTGGTTTATCATCTGGCCGAAGCAACAGATCGTAATGGCTTCAGCAAATCAGGTGGCTACCGGTGGCACAGCAAACCCACAAGCTGCGATCGTTGCTCCTAAGGCGTTACTGGCGTCCAGAACCAATGTCTTATTTTCGATTCCACTTTTATGGTTTATGGGCTCGGCACATCATCTGCCATTGCCGATCACTCCGGAATCTAACGTGCTGGTAGCAGCGCTTATTCTGGGCGTACTCTGGGCTCTGATTCAGGGAAATGCGCTCAAGGGTAAACTTTACTTCATGCAGACTGTAAAGGGCGTCATAACCGGTGGTTTTGTTCTGACCGCGGTCATTTACGCAGTTCTGGCAGTATTGATTTAAATTACGATGAAAATATTTTTTAGTTTTGCATTCGGACTGCTTCTTTTTTCGTGTACGAAGAAGCAGGATCTGC
>JANOJH010000778.1:0-2446 GCA_031408135.1 Bdellovibrio sp.
ACAGCATGGATTTAGTGCCGGGCTTTACCGCAATGAAACCTGTTGTCGACGCGATATTTAAAAGCTGGAAAGATCAGGGCGGCGACCCTAACCGCGGTAAGTATCTGCCGAATCTCCTCGAAGAGTCGGGCTTTCGGGTAACCCATCTTGAACCCGTGGCAAAATTTGCCAGACCTCATGATCCCTTGTGGCAGTGGTCAGATAGTTTTTATAAAAGTTTTTTACCAAAACTGCAGAAAACCAACTACTTGACGCCAAAGCAGGTTACGGATTTTTTCATCGAATGGGAAGTTGCAAAAGAAACTCCGGGCGCATTTTTTATAGCTCCAACAGTCATCAACATTATTGCTGAGAAGATTTAACCAATTCCAGATACCGCGAAACTTCTGATTCGGGAATCCGCCGGTGGCCGCCCTCTGTGATAAATGCAATAATCCGGCCTTTTTGAATTTCCCGCCGCAGCGTATTTTCACTGACATTCATGTGTTCGCATATTTTTTTCTTAAACTCCGGCAGACTGTAGTCTTTTTCCTGCGTTTTCAATTGGTTTCTTATCGAAGACGGATTCGGCTGCCACTTCTTTGTTTGCACATGTTTTTCAGCTTCGACATAGGCATCAAAAATGGCCTTCAAGAGACATTTGCGGAAATTTCCGGATTCTTCGAATAGAAATTCCGCTACCGATTCGCTCGTGCCAACTTCCCTCGGCAGAGGAACTTTTGCGCTGATTCCAAGGTCTGGAACCGAAACTGTTACATAATCATAAACTCTCTTGATGACCAGCGGATAATTTAGAAAATCAGTCTTTGAATTCATATGGCTATATCTTCCAAAACTTCCAACCCGAAGACAAGGTTTATTTTCGCAAATCATGGTTAACATAAGTGTAGTTTTGTTAATCAGATATATTTTTAATTATATATATACAAATAAAATATATATTGAAATGATCAAAAAATGTGGGACTAATAGTCAAGAGGTGTGAAATATGGCAAAAAAACTCGTGATTAAAACATCCGGAAAGAAAGACTTTCTGGCGCTCTTCGGAGGGCTTTCGCCCGAACGGCTTGACCTGCTTTGGAAAATCCGGAAATTTCAGCCCGAATCAATCTATGAATTGGCTTCAATCACCGGTAAAAAGCAGCCTTATCTGCAGAAAGAAGTGCGGTTTCTGGCTGAAAAGGGTCTCCTCAAACTGAAGAAGCATAAACAAGGCGGGCGCTCCAAAATAAAACCCGAGCTGCAATATCAGGTGCTTTGCTTTGAGCTGGATCTTCTAAATGAGTAATCAAAATAACTATCTACCGGCTTCGCTCAATGCAGATTCAAATTTCTATTCACAGAAATCCTATCTTTCAACTGACATGCAGGTCGGGGAGTCGGTACAGATCTGGGCCTGGCTCAATCAGGGGCACTTTTCAGAAACTACAAAAACCACTTATGTTCGTATTGTTAAAGATTTTCTGAAGTTCAGTTCTCTCTTAAGTCTTAAACAGATCACGCCGGCAATCGTCACTTTATATATCCGCAAAAAGGACCGGGTTTCGGCCTCTACCCGCAATCTCTACCGCAATTGCCTGTCGTCGCTGTTTCAATATCTCGAAAATGTCGGTTATATTTCAAAAAGCCCGGTTAAAGTGATTCGGCAGGAAAAGCTAGCTGAAACCTTTCATTACAAGATCTTAAGTTACTCCCAGGTCAAACGAATGACCGAAAAGAGCTTGAATACTCGGGATAAACTCATTATTTTGATCCTCTATTACACAGGGCTCAGGGTGAGTGAATTGACTAAAATCCGCGTTAAAGATTTTGCGGTTTCAGGAAAAAAGGGGAGTGGTTCGGGGGCTTACCTCACCGTCCTTGGCAAAGGCGGGAAGTTGCGTACCATATTAACGGGGGCCTATCTCTGGCCCGACATCAGAAAATTCATTAAAAAAAATAAATTCATGGCTCAAGACTTTCTATTTCATTTTGAGGGCAAAGCGCTTTCACGGATCAGTGTATATAAAATCATAAAAAAAGCGACTATCCAGGCAAAGATCAAAGTGCCTGGCGGAAAATCTCCCTCTCCGCATTGGTTCCGGCACACGTCGGCTATTCATGCTCTTGAAAACGGGGCGGATATTCACATCGTTCAAAGCACACTCGGACACTCGTCTTTGGCGACCACCGGAAAATACATCAGGTCCAGACCGCTGAAATCCAATTCAAGCTATCTGAAGAAATTCTGATGTTTGAACGTCTTTATATCGAAATCAGCAACATCTGTAATCTGCAGTGCAGTTTTTGCCCTGAAGTTATCCGCGAGAAAAAAATTCTGTCGGTTAAAGACTTTCGCAAATTTGCAACTCAGGCAAAACCACTCACCAAACAGGTCTGTCTGCACCTGATGGGCGAACCACTGGCGCATCCGGAGTTCAGTGAAATCATGGACATCTGCGACGAA
>JANOJH010000613.1:0-1992 GCA_031408135.1 Bdellovibrio sp.
TTTTCATCGAAACAATCAAGCGCACGGGAAACAGCATGCACGTTGGTGGCCTTAGAATCATTGTAAAACAGGACGCCGCCCACTTTTCTGACGTATTCAAGACGGTGCTTAAGGCCAATCCAGGTATTGATAACCTTTTGAACCGCCTCATGAGTTGCACCGTATTCGCGCGCCAACAAAAGCGAAGCCATCAGATTTTCGATTGAGTGCTTCCCCTTCATCTTAATATTTTTTATCGAAAAAGTTTCAATTTCAGGACCTGTACGCACACGAAGTTCGTCTCCGACATTAACAGCGCCGCCGATATTCATGATCTGAGGCTCAAGCGCCGGCTTGCGTGAGAAGTAAAAGATTCTTCCACGCTGCACGGAAGGGTCTCGTGCCAGTTCGACAACGGCGTTATCATCGGCATTTAAAATCGAAGTGGTTGCCTGATTCGTATTTTTGAAAACTTTCCGTTTAGCATTGACGTATTCTTCCATCGAGCGATAGCGCTCAAGATGATTTTCAGCCAGATTTGTAAACACAATGTTAGCCGGACTGAAATCCACGGCATGTTCAAGCATGAAACTTGAAACTTCGACGATAACAACTTTAGCTTTTTTGTCTTCCAGTAAATAATTTGTAAGCGGCGTTTCAGTTGAACCGCCAACCCATACATCCACTCCGCTCTCGCGCAGCATGGCTTCTGCCAGACGGGCCACAGTACTCTTACCGTTAGTGCCCGTAATACCGACTAGCGGCTCTTTAATAAACGCCGAAATAAATTCGAATTCACCCGTAATTTTTATACCCTGTTGGCGCGCGTATTCAAAAATTTTGAGATGCGGCGCCACGCCCGGCGACAAAATAACCAGGTCCTGCGAAAGAAAAGTTTTCGGAGAGTGCGAACCCAGTTCAAATTTAATATTGGTGAAACCATCCAGTTGCTCAAGCTGCGCCGACAATTCGGGCTTAGATTTGTGGTCGGTTACGGTAACCTGAGCTTCGCAACGGGTTAAGAATTTTGAAAGAGCCACGCCGGTTTTTCCAAGTCCTACGATCAAAATTTTCTTATCTTTTAATTCAGAGATTTCTTTCCACATAAGCCAGTCCTCTTTTCAATAATAAAACCAAATATAAAACCAATTACAAAACTATCTTAATTTCAAAGTCGCAAGGCTCAAGACCGCCAGCAATATCGAAATGATCCAGAACCGCACGATGATTTTTGTTTCTGTCATGCCTTCAAGCTCATAGTGATGATGCAGCGGCGCCATTTTCAGCACACGCTTACCCGTCAGCTTAAACGATATAACCTGCGCAATAACCGAAAGTGCCTCAGCCACAAACACGCCACCGAGAACGAGCATTAAAATTTCATTTTTCGTAAACACCGCCATCGAGCCCAGAAACCCGCCAAGGCTCAGACTGCCGACATCACCCATGAAAACCTGCGCCGGGAATGTATTAAACCAGAGAAACCCCAACCCACCCGCAACCATAGCCGCGGCCAGTGGTGCAAGCTCTCCCGCGCCGGCAATATGGGGAATCTGCAGGTAATTGGCAATCGTGGCGTGCCCCACGATGTAAGAAAATAAAGCTAAAGTAGAAGCCGAAACAATAACCGGAACAATTGCCAGCCCATCAAGGCCGTCAGTCAGGTTAACCGCATTTGCCGTACCAACAATTACCAGCGCACCGAAAGCCACGTACCAATAATCAAGATCCATAACCAAGTTCTTAATAAAAGGCAGTCCAACATTGGTATTCAGACCATAAAAACGAATGAGTACAAAAATCACCACGCCCGAAATTAAAAATTCGCCCAGCAGCCGAACTTTCCCCGATAAACCTTTGGAATTTTTCTTTGAAACTTTCAGGTAATCATCGAGATACCCGATAAGCCCGAAACCCCAAGTGATCAGAACCGAACCGACCACCAGCGGATTTTTGATATCAATCCAAAGCACAAGCGGCACCAGCGTACTGAGCAAAATCAACCAGCCACCC
>JANOJH010000817.1:0-3233 GCA_031408135.1 Bdellovibrio sp.
TGTGTTTCGGCGATTGAGTTTGTCATTTCAGGTTCCTCTTGTGCAGCCAGAAGGGGGGACAGGCCAGCCGCGTGACTGCGGACGACCCGGCGCGATTTGAGCAGCCCTTCACCCACGATCTAGGGCTGGCGCGTTTCAAACAGCACCTCTGGAAGCTGGTCCGCCGGCCCATCCAGCAGCACCGCCGTTTCACCCTTCAGATGCCGGTCGAAAAACGCCAACGAGTACGCGTTCACGATGTGATGCCCTCGCGCTCCATCGATCGGGCCGCTTAGTCCCACGAAGGAGGCGAATGGCAACCAGATCGGGACATCCATGAAGTTGCTGTGGAACATTCCTGCCACCTCTACAAAGTAGCCGGGTCCCGTAAGGCCCTCGAAGACCGCCCGCATGGAAGACACATGCGCCTCGACCTGGTCCTCCCGCCAACCGCCGGCCCGCTCCCGTTCCAGCCGCATCCAGGCGGCGTCCCGGGTGATCCACATGCTTGGCTGCTCCAAGCCAGCAGCCACCACATCGAAGGTCATCGGGGCGTCCATCATCAGGCAGGCTTTGAGGCGCGGGTCCCTGAGGCAGGCCTGTCCCACCACGATGCCGCATGTTGATCCAGTGCCATCTGTTCATCCAGTGGCAGGCTGCCATCTTCTTTTTTAAGAAGAGTTGAAAGCGGCGTTGCGCTGTCGTCGTCGCTGCTGCTGGGCTTATCCAGACTGACATCGCGCGAGCTTAGACGTTTTGCCATTTCAGTTATTTCATCTTCCGGAATCCCGAGTTTGTGCGAAAGTAAGGCGACGTTTTCCGGCGACGACATTTTTTCAAGTTCCTGTTTCTGACGCTGTAGCTGATAAAAAAGTTTTCGTTGATTGGCAGTTGTGCCGATCCGGACCATCGAAAATTGCCGCATCAGATATTCCTGGATGTAACCGCGAATCCACCACACGGCATAAGTAATTAGCCGGTTGCCTTTGTACGGGTTAAATTCCTTTACCGCATGCATCAGGCCCACATTGCCTTCCTGGATAACATCGATCAGCTTTGATGAAAACTTTGCGTACTCCGCCGCAATTTTCACAACAAATCGCAGGTTCGACTTCACTAACGTTTGCGCCAATTGAGGATCTTTCGTGTCGTAGTAGCGCTTTGCAAGTTCGGCTTCCTGCTCGCGGGTCAAAAGCGGATACTTTCTGATTTCAGTTAAGTAAAGCGTCAGCGGGTCGTGCGAACGCACAATTGATTTGCCAATCGTCGGCGCCGAAAGGCTTACCGCCTCAAATTCCGGTTCAACGACTTCTTCGCCACTTTCTTCGGGCTCGGGCTCATCACTCGGATGGTCGTCTGAAAGCAGCTCGGCTTCCACCTTTCGAACTTCAACTTCCTTCGATTTTTTTTCTTTAGTTGGTTTTTTCTTTTTGTCGGTCTTCAGCGCCATTGTTAAACCCGTCGATTTAGAGTATTCGCTTCAGATTTTTTTCGATAATACCCTGGATTTTTCCCTTAAACAGGCTAAGTGCAAAAGGTAGCTCGACCTCAATCGCGACCGTGCTTGACGCCGCATTCTTCAAATCTTTATTAACTTTCAAATCGGCCTTGAACTGGCTGCCTTTGATGTTACAGGATTGACTTGGCTCGTCGAAAGTACAGGCCACTTTTGGATCGTATTTTTTAAAATCATTTTCACCCGTTAAGAGAGTTTTAATTTTCTTATAGGTGGTTGCTGAATCTTGAGGCGCCGGGAGTTCAAATTTAAATTTTGCCATAGGTTAAGATGATATTCTTTCGGATACTTTTCGTCTACAAAAGTATTCGAAATTCTTATGGGGGTTATCAAAAGATGGCTTTTGACGAGTCTTTATTATTTGTGTCATTCTAAACGCTATGAAATTTGTAAAAGAACTTAAGCGTACGGATTACAGCGGCAGTTTAACGGCTAAGCATGTTGGTAACAAAGTTGTTTTGATGGGATGGGTCAATACCCGTCGTGATCACGGCAGCCTCGTTTTTATTGATCTTCGCGACCGCGAAGGTTTGGTGCAGGTCGTACTCGATCCCAATAAAACCGAAACCTCCAGCGCTAAAGATTTCCGGTCTGAATATGTTGTTGCAATCGAGGGTGTGGTTCGCGCCCGCCCTGACGGCATGAAAAACGCTAAACTAAAAACTGGCGAGGTTGAAGTCGAAGCCATTCGCTGCGAAATTCTCAATAGCGCCGCGACCATTCCGTTTCAGCTCGATGATGAAAACGTCAACGAAATGTTGCGCCTGAAATACCGGTATCTTGATTTGCGTTCGCCACGTCTGCAGAACAACCTGATCATGCGCCATAAAGTTGCGCGCCTCGTGCGTGAGTTTCTTTCTGACAACGGCTTCCTCGAAGTTGAAACTCCGATTTTATTCAAATCAACCCCTGAAGGCGCCCGCGACTACTTGGTACCATCAAGAGTAAATCCCGGAAATTTTTACGCCCTTCCGCAATCACCACAGATTCTGAAACAGCTTTTGATGGTTTCAGGTTACGATCGCTACTTCCAGATTGCCCGCTGCTTCCGCGATGAAGACCTGCGCGCAGACCGCCAGCCCGAATTTTCACAGATCGACATGGAAATGTCTTTCATCGACGTTGAAGACATTCTCGACATCAATGAAAAAATGCTCCGATTAATCTGGAAAGAGATCAAAGGCATCGACGTTCCAAAACTCCACCGCATGAGTTACTTCGAAGCCATGAACCGCTTCGGTTGCGACAAGCCCGACACCCGCTTCGGCCTAGAAATTACCGACCTCTCCGAAGAGGCAAAAAATTCAGGCTTCAAAGTTTTCGACGACGTCCTTTCACGCGGCGGAATCGTGCGCGGCCTCAACATCCCGAAAGGTGCGGCGTTCTCGCGCGGCCAGTTCGATAAACTGACTGACCTCGCAAAAAAACACGGCGCCAAAGGCCTTGTGTGGATGAAGCAAGAAGCCGATGGCACCATCAATTCACCGGCCTCAAAGTTTATTACGCCTGAAAAAATGAAAGCCATGTTCGCAAAGCTCGGTTGCACTCAGGCCGACTGCGCCTTGATCGTTGCCGACGATTACGACCCTGCGTGCTCGGGCCTTTCAGCGCTGCGATTACATGTAGGCCGCGAACTTAAAATGATCGACTTCACAAAATATGAATTTTTGTGGGTGGTGGATTTTCCGCTGCTGGAGTACTCGCCCGAAGCCAAACGCTGGGTATCACGCCATCATCC
>JANOJH010000866.1:0-10171 GCA_031408135.1 Bdellovibrio sp.
ACTGAAGTCGACCGATATTAAGCGCGACACACTGATTGCGATGGTCTGGCCTTACTCCGAGATCGAAAAGCATTCGCCGGAACGGCAAAAAGCTTCGATCTATTTTGAAGGCCTGAGCCCTGACCGTGTTTCTTTAACCCAGGTTTTAAGTAAACTCGGTAAAAGGCTGGTTATTAAAGAGCGGCACGAGGCGGCCGTACCGGTTTTTGCACGGTTGATTGAAATTTCTTACGATCTTGATGTTAAGATCAACGCGATAAACAGTTTTTACGATTCTTACAAGAAATCGAAAAAGCCGTTTAATACCGAAAAAATTATCAAGATAATTTCAGTTACAATGTCGCAGATCAGAAGCTCCAGTACAGTTTCAGCAACGGACAAGAAAAACTCAGAAAATAACTTCGAAATTTATCTGCGCGACCTTTCTACCGCCCTGAACAAGCAGGCCGTTGAAACGAAGTCGGCCGATCTGTTCAAACTGACGGTCAACATCTATGAGGACTATCTGGTCTTGTTCCCGAAAAGTAGGTTCAATTCGGCTATTGCCACCAATCTGGCCGAGATTTATTTTACGCGGTCTGAATTTGCTCGGGCCGGGTATTACTACGAGCAGGCCTACAAGCGTAAAAATGCGCCGGCGCTTCTGCAGTCGGCAATCAAATCGTATGGCGAATCACTGCTGAACCAGGAAAAACTCAGCCGGCTGGAAATCGAAGAATCGCGTTCCGGGTATCGTGATATGGGCCAGACTTTCATTAAAAAAAATCCGTCGGCATCGATAGCAAAAGACATTAAATTCAATATTGCAAAAATTTATTACGATGAGCGAAAATTTGACCTTGCCGTTGCAGAGTTTCAGAAATTCATTCAGGCGAATCCCTCACATCAAAAATCGAAGGCCTCAATTCATCTGATTCTGGATACCTATAATCAGCGCGAAGACTACAAAGGCCTGATCAAATTCGGACAGAGTATTCTGAAGGGCCGTTCGCCGGCGGCTGTTGATGGCGAGTTCAGAAAAGACATCGCCGAAATCGTCAAGCAAGCACAGTTCCGCACGTTAGAAGACAAAGTCGGCGATCCGCGAAGTCGTGATTACGCGAAAAAACTTCTGGCAATGGGGCAAAAATACAAAGGCAGTTCAATCGGTGACCTTGCAATTTACGAAGCTTATAACAATTTCAAAAAGAAAAAAGATCCGCTGGTTTACAGTGCCGGTGAGCAGCTCCTGAGCAAGCACAGTGACTCTAGGTACGCAAAAGAAGTGGTCGGCGACTTAGGCCAGATTGCGATTCAGAGCGGGGATTTCGACCGGGCAGCGGATTACTTCGAAAAGTTCATCTTGCTTTACCCGAAAGATCCGCTTTCGACCACGCTGTTAAAAAGCGCTGCGGTTTTGCGGGAAAATCAGGGTGAATATGACACAGCGTACGAACATTATCGAAAAGTCAGCACAGGCTTTCCGAAGCTTGCCGATTTACTTTCAAAAAGCAAAAAATGGAAGCAACTGAATCAACTGGCGGCAAGTCAGGCTTCACCGGGAATACTTTCAACTTACTACACCGGGTTAAGCCTTGTACGTCTGGGTGAAAAAAAATCCGCAATTCCTTACTTCGATAAGGTGCTGACGTTTGCGCCGAAAAATGAGGAAGAGCGTACGATTTCGGCCCATTCTCTTTATTTAAGGTCGAGTGAAGCGCTGAAGGATTACAAACAACTTAAATTCGGGCGCGGCGACGATGGTGCAATTACAAAACTCAAAGGGGAAAAACTTCAGGTGCTGAATCAGTACTACGATAAAGTTATCGCGTACGGAAACGGAAAATGGGTTATCGGTTCATTGTATGAGTTGGGCCAGTCTTACCGGGAGTTTTCAGAGTTCTTATTACAGGCGCCGATTCCGGCGGGGCTTACTCCTGAAGTGGTAGCGGCCTACAAGCAGGCAATTCAGGGCCAATCCGATGAATACCGTAATAAATCAGCGCAGTATTTTAAATCCTGCCTCAGCAATGCCGAAAAATTCGAAGTGTTTACTTTGTTCGTAAAAGGTTGCCGCTCAAACGGGGATTATATAGTTGATGAGGCCATTGATGAAGTAAAAGCCCGAAAGCCTGCAGGCGCTGCAAAAGCCAGCGCTGAAGTTCAGGGGATTAGGCAATCTTTGCTCGACAAACCGGATCAACCAGAGCTCGTCAATAAGCTCGGCCAGATTTATATGCGCAACCAGGATTTCGGAATGGCGAAGCTGGCATTTAACCGCTACCTCGAAATGAAACCACAGAACGCCGAAGCACTTTCGTGGCTCGGAGTGATCGAAATGTACAATCAGGATTTTGAAAGAGCCAAAAATTATTTCAAGTCAGCGCTCGAGCTAGAAAAAACCGCAGGTCTGAGTCAACTGGGATTGGCGGCGATGTATAAGAAATTCGGTTTTGCACAGATGTTCTCTCAGATTTCCAGTAAATTGCCGGCAAACAAAAAACAGTACTCAAAAGTACATCCGTGGATAGAAGAAGTTTTGTAAATGAACGGATTAGAGCAGGTTAAATCAGCGGAATTAACGATCAGACTATTTCAGGACGGCAATCAGTTCTTCGAAAATAAATTCGAAAAAGATGAAGTATCCGTCGGGCG
The DNA here is from genome assembly GCA_031408135.1 of Bdellovibrio sp. Taxonomy (GTDB): domain Bacteria; phylum Bdellovibrionota; class Bdellovibrionia; order Bdellovibrionales; family Bdellovibrionaceae; genus Pseudobdellovibrio. The sequence goes on from JANOJH010000866.1 coordinate 2,635, forward strand.
CGAAGCCGGTGTTGATCTTATTATTGAAGATCGTTCAATATCAAGAAAACATCTGTTGATACAGCTTGAGCAGGGGTGGGTTTTCGTTTCGGATATGGGTTCTTCAAACGGAACTTATGTTGATAACGAGCGAATTGTTGTAAAAACCCGCGTAACAAATGAAACCCACATTCGGATCGGGAAAATCATAATCCAGATTCTCAGGCCCGAAAAGGTTGAACGGCCCGCAAAAAGTGTGGCGGCACCTGCCAAGGACGAAGCTCCACCCGAAATACTCGAGCGGGAATTAGAGCCCGGCCATGAACTGACGCTTTCGAGGATTGCATTCAAGGTAGAAGCGGCCATCAGCAAAGCCGAAGCTGAAAATTCAGATATTCACTCGCCCGACAGCTTTTCTGCGATGATCGACCGCAACTTCATCGAGCAAATGACCCGGCAGCATGAAAGTTCAACGAAGTTTCCCAGTAAAAAAATCGAATCGCTCGTGCTCTGGAATGAACAGATCTACAACATTCAGGAATTCGGCTATCGTGAAACAATCATCGTCGGCCCAACTTATGAAGATTCGATTCATATTCCATCGGTGCCGTTCCGGTGGTCACTGAGTAAATATGATTTTCAGGAAGCCATTTTTCAGATTCCAAAAAATCTGAATGTATTCGCGATCCGCGGAAAAAATTTTCTTTCGAAAGAACAGTTACTCAAAGAAAAACGCCTGACCGAAAATCAGAACAGCCTGCAGATTCAGATTTCATTTTATGATGTTCTTAGGGTGGAAATCGATGCCACGACCCAGCTTTATTTCAGGTACGTGCCTTCGGCCACCGATTTAGACAAGAAAAAATTATTCAATCCGGATACTCTTGTTAAATTCGCAATTTTGGCCTCGTTTGTTCTGCATTTTCTGTTGGCGATAATGATGATGATGATTCCGAAAGAAAAAATCCAATCGAGAGTGAAAAAAGATCCGGAACGTATTGCTAAACTGATTGTTGAAGAAAAACCGATTCCGCCGCCAGAAGAAAAAAAACCAGACCCACCGCCACCTGAGCCGCCAAAACCAGAGCCAAAACCAGAGCCAAAGCCCGAGCCCCCGCCGCCTCCGGTTAAAAAAGAGATACCGGTGAAACTACCGCCGCCGAAACCTGTTCAGAAAACCGAACAAGTGGCGAAGCCAATCGTAGTGCCTCCACCTGCGGGTAATCCCAAGGCCGACAATAAGCCATCGGGGCCGATTGCCAAACCAACGCCCGTTGTCGTGAAACCGACACCGCCGCCACCACCGCCAAAGCCGGTAGACATCAGCAAGCTCGGTGCGCTGGCTGCAATGGGCGGCCTGAAGCTCGATGCAAAAAGCAACAAGCCGGTACCTGCCAATGTTAATATCGCGGCAAATACAAATACGCAGACCACAAGCGAAATCGGCACAACTTCAATTACGAATGATCTGAAAAGTCAGACAGCCGGCGCCGCTGCAAGCAACAGCACAAATTCGGGCGGCCCGATAAAAACCAAAACGAAAGTGGGCGGTACAGGCTACGGTACTGAAGGCCTCGGCACCGGTACGGGTAAGCGGGGAGTTGTTGGCGGAGTTGTCGGTAAACCGATGCTATCGTCTGTTAACGCCAGCGGAAGAACCGAAGGTTTAAGCCGAGATCAGGTGTTAAAGGCGCTACAGGCCTATCTCGGAAAAATTCAGTCGTGCTATGAACGTTCATTACTGTCTGATCCTAATCTTTCAGGAAGGATCGAATTTGAATGGAACATTTCAAAGTCGGGCAGTGTAGGTAATGTCGACATCAAGAAAAATTCAGTGGCAGGCGGCGAGCAGCTCGGAGACTGTGTTTCAGGAGTTATTAAATCAATTAGATTTCCGAGCTCTGCTAATGGCGAAGAAACAAATCCTTCAGTAGGATTCCCGTTCGGCCGGCTATAGAATCTCCCACTAAGGTCCAGCAGGACAATTCCGTAAGAAATTAAAAGTTTCTAAAGATAAAATTGTTTCTTTCGCACTTCGTGACGAAGGTCTGAGCTGAATAACTTTAAAGACTTTCATAATTGTACAAAGCAATACGGCGGCCTAAAATAAGACAGTATTAAAAGTCATTACTAAAGGGAGCTTTAGCTTGGAAATTTTTGCATCAATATTAGAGAACTTTAAGCACGAACCGTTGTTCATGTGGATGATTGCAATCACATCGTTTCTGGGATTGGGAATCGCCGCTGAACGACTGCTTTATGTTCATAAGGCTTCCAGTCTTGATAAAGACGATTTCATGAATCGCGTTAATCAACAGATTTTAAAAGGCAATTTACCGGCGGCCATTCAGGTTTGTATGCAAATGGAAAGTCCATTAACAAATATCGTAAAAGCCGGATTGGTTGCGGTGGCAAACAGTAAATCGGCGGAAGAAGTGCAAACGGCCATGGATGCTGTCGCTCTCCGTGAAATCCCGCGCATAGAAAAACGCACAAGCTTACTTGCATTGATGTCGAATCTTGCCACATTAATCGGTCTACTCGGAACAATTGCCGGCCTGATCGGCGCCTTCAAAGCCGCAGCCGGAGCCAGTCCTGAACAAAAGGCCGTCATGCTTTCAAATTCAATCGCACTTGCAATGAACTGTACGGCCTTCGGTCTTTTTGTGGCCATTCCATTGCTCGGCCTTTACGGTTACATTCAGACCCGCGCCACTGAAACCGTCGACGACATTCACGAGGTTGCAGTTCAAACACTAAATTTTATCATTTCCAACAGAGCTAAATTCAAGTAACGGATAGAAGGATAATATGGCTGGCGGTGGCGGCGGTGGCAGCGACAAGCGAAGTGCAAATGCCGAGATCAATTTAGTTCCGTATATCGATCTGCTTTCAACGCTGATCTGTTTTCTTTTGATCACAGCAGTTTGGCAGCAGGTGAGTGTAATTACCACCAATTCAACAACAACTCCGCCTAGTGAAGACTCTTTCAATCCTAATCCTGTCGATCCCAACAAGATTGAACTCAGCATTAAGATTTTCGATAATCGCCTTGAGATGACCGCCGGCAAAGTCATGAAAGCGGTCGGCTCAAACGCCGACCACCTTGATAGAAAATCCATCAAGGTCATTCTCAAAGAATGGAAAAAGATGTATCCGGACAAACCGGATATCACCATCAACTCCGAATCGCAGGTGCCGTATAAACTCCTGATTCAGGCCATGGACGTCCTCATCGAAGAAAATTACATCGGACCTTCGATCAGCACGAATTGATTCTTTTTTTAATTATTGTTTGTATTGTTGGAAATAATTATTGTTTGTATTCCTGTAAAATCTCAGCTCTGAAATTTGTTCTGAATCGAATTCGATTTTTCAGTTCTTCACGCTGACGTCTTACAAAATTCATGCGGTCGTCACTGAGTAGCTCACCTTTTACCGTGATGTCTTCCAGGTTCAGTTTCTTATTGATGGTCGAGCCGCCGGCTGCCGATGGCGTCGCGGTCTTCTGCGCATTTGCAATATCTACCAGAAAAAGACCGCAAATAAATACAAAAAGTGTTTTCATATTCTACTGATCGGCAATTCAGACCGGACTATGAAATTTGTACTGTTCTGAGACGATCATCACCTTTGTCGGGCTTTTCGTTGCCGGGTTGCCCGTATCTAAAATTGAACTTAAAATTAAAGGAATGTCCAAGTCTAAAACTACAATCGGAAAACCCGGTTATCATTTGCAACCCAAGTACGATTTACATTTTTTACGTAGAAAAAGAAATTATCACGGAAAAAAATCAGCCGTACCCGAATTGCCGCTTGTCAGTTTGATCGACATGTTTACTATTCTGGTTATTTTCCTGCTGATGAATTTCTCGACCGAGGGTGAAAGTTTTTTCATTCCTAAAGGCGTCAAGTTGCCGCTTGCATCCAACGGAAAGCCGCTACAAAGCTCTCCACTACTTTCTCTCAACACCAACGAAATCATCCTCGAGACCGAAAAATTACCCGGCTCTGAGGCCCTCAGCCTGTCTGCCAACATCAATGGCGATCTGGCCCAGATCATTACCGCCCTGAATTCCCTGAAGCTCAGTCGCTCCCAGAATCTTAAAGTCGGCGAACCGTTCAAAGGCCAGATCAACATTCAGGCCGACGAAAATTTAAAACTCGAACTCGTCAAAAAAGTCATGAAAATGTGCGTACAGAATGGCTGGGGCTCAATCAACTTTGCCGTTCGAACCGGAGAATAGCTTTAATTTATTTTTTTAATTTGTTTGTAACCGAGTGTAATCAACGCGCGTAACGCTTCAATATCCGAACTCAAATTCAAAAACTGTCGTACTTCAGTTAAGATCTGCAACGACTGCATATCCAATTGTCCGAGGTTATTATTTGAACCAGAACCATTGTCATTTTGCCGAATACTTGCAGGATGTGCGGCCGCTTCCTTAATCGTCTGAGTCAGTTCGGAAAGACCACTTCCGGTATGACTTCTGTTTTGTGCAGGAGCCTGAACTTGTACCTGAACCCGAGCCTGCGCTTGCGGTGTATGAAGATCGCCCATCATCGACGCCAGATTTTTCAGCTCTTGTTTGAAATTCTGAATACTCGGAGTATCCAGTGAGGCCTCGCCACTTCTTTGCGCCTTCAGATACAAGCTCACCAACATATCTTGAGTCGTTGCCAAATCCTTAACAGAAGGGCTCTGATTCAATAACCAGCTATACGCTTTTTGCAAAGTTTCTTTGGTAAATGCTTGAGGAGGTAGCGGATTAACTGTCATGGGATGGTAACGCTAACGAGCCTGTTTCCGTGAGTCAACAACATCGTCGGACTTAAAAATATTCTAAAATTTATGTATAAAAAATGCTGCTAGTTTTTAGGCTCTGCATATTCTTTCGCCACGATACCGTACTTCTCGATTTTACGTAATAACGTCTTTTTCGGAATGTTCGCGTGAATTGCAGTCTGATTAATTCGCCCTTTAAAAGTCTTTAAAGCCTTGATTATAAACTGCTTTTCAAACTCTTCTTTTTGGGCATTAAAATCCAGCAGTCCATTGCTCGGAAAAGCAATGCTGATATCTTCGTCAGAAATATCGTCCAAGTTTTCATCGGAAAGTTCTGAATCACTAGAGTCAATATCAAAATGGTTTTCAGAATTGATTTCGTCATCGCTGAAGCTCTGAGCAGATTTTCTTATATTTTCTGATTGACTACTAATCAACTGCGAAGAATCAACAAGGCTCACTCCAACATACTCAAGAACTGCTTCTGGCAAGCTTCCTAATGATATCGCGTTTGAAGATTCAAGCACGAATGCATGTTCAATGACATTTTCCAATTCACGGATGTTTCCCGGCCAGTTGTATCGCTTCAGAACCGACAACGCCTCACCACTGATGCTCGTCAACTTTTTACAATGCACCTGATTGAACTTACGCATAAAAATATGAATCAGAACTTCAAGATCATCTTTTCTGTCATTCAACTGCGGCAAATAAATCGGCACAACATTCAACCGATAAAATAAATCTTCTCTGAAATTGCCGGTTTTCATCATCTCTTCAAGCGGGCGGTTGGTCGCTGCGATAATCCGAACATTCGTTTGAATCTCTCGATTCGATCCCACCGGCGTAAACAGTTTTTCCTGCAACACCCGCAATAACTTCACCTGCATCAACTGCGGCATGTCTCCGCACTCATCCAAAAATAAGGTTCCGCCTTCAGCATACTGAAACTTACCGATCTTACGTTCACTTGCGCCGGTAAACGAACCCTTTTCGTGACCAAACAATTCCGACTCAAATAAATTTTCAGGAATTGCCGAACAGTTAATTGCAACAAATTTTTCATCTTTTCGGGCCGAATTAAAATGGATGGCCTTAGCCACCAACTCTTTACCAGTACCCGAAGCTCCACGCACTAATACCGGCGTATCAACTTTTGCCAACTTATGAATAACATTAAAAACTTTCTGCATCTGCGATGTATTACCGATAATCTTACGGCCTTCATCCACAAACACCGGCGACGAAACCGCCAAATTCGAAATCAAGGTGTGCGCATTTATGGCCTTATCAATCAAATTTATCAGCTCATTACCTGAAATCGGCTTCGACAGAAAATTATAAGCGCCATCACGAACCGCCTGCACCGCAACTTCAACCGTTGCATGCGCAGTCAGTATCAAAACAATAATTCCCGGATCAATCTCTTTAATCTCTTTAAGAGCAGTCAAACCATTCTTACGGGGCATATCCACATCTAAAATAACAATATCAAAGGCCCGATTGCCGGCCGGTGCCGCCTTGATTTTTTCGAGTGCATTTACGCCATCGAAAGCTTCTTCAATACTGAATTTTTTAACATTTTCCAATGCTGACCGAACCGACAGACGCAGGGCCTGATCATCATCAACAACAAGAACTTTCAGCATACATACCTCCGGACGTTTTTCGAATGTGAAATATAACCTACGGGTGAAAAATATTCGCCTGTTATTTTTCTGACACTTTTTGAAATTTGTACCTGTAAAACAATTTTACACCGCTCGATCGAGCAAAAAAACTACGAGTTTAAAGGCAAACTAACCGTAAACTTCGAACCCTTTTGAGTTTCACTGACCACCGTCAGCTCGCCCTTATGCAAAGTCACAAAGTAATGCGCCAAATACAGCCCCAGCCCCGTACCCTTAATCGTCGACGTCTTCACGTTATGACTTCTAAAAAACTTCATAAAAATATTCGGCAGATCCTCTTCCGGAATGCCCATACCCCTATCAATCACCTCAACCAGCACCGTACGGCCTTCCTCACGCGACTTCACCGTCACCAGAGAGTCCTCAAGGCTGTATTTGATGGCATTCTCGATCAGATTCGAAAAGACCTGTTTAATGAGATCGGAATCCACCGGAACGGGGAACATCGGCTCAAGCTCGGTTATAATCCTGATCTTTTTCACCCGGGCCAAGAACTCATGCTTCTTGATCACGTCCTGCAGCAGTTGATTGATGTCTTTTGACTGCTTATGGAGCTCGACGCCCTGGCTTTCGATGCGGCCATATTGCAAAATCGAATTAATAAACTTTAAAAGGTCGTCAGAACTGCCCTTGATGGTGTCTACGGCCTCTCGTTGAACCGAGCTGAGGCTAACATTGTCTTTAAGAATAACCTCCGTCATGCCCTGTATACGCGCGATTGGCGTTTTCAGGTCGTGCGACATCATGGAGATGAAGTTGGTTTTGAGCTCCTCGACTTGGTGGAGGAGCTTGTTTTTCTGAAGGTACTCCCAGCTTCGGCGGTTTTCGATGATAAGGCGGTAGGGGATGAAGAAGTAGTAGCAGAGGAAGATGGCGAGGAAGGGGTGGGCCATATCGATCCATAAGTCGAAGAAAGCCAGCAACATAGTAGAAAATAGACCAAACCCCAAAAAAGTTGAAAGCAAAATAGTGATTCCTTTAGAGGGCTTTACGGACAACGCGACGTAAACTGTGAGAATTGAAATGAGAGTTGTGATTAGAATATTTATCGGCTGCGGCACCTTGCGAGGCGCATCGTTGT
>JANOJH010000875.1:0-2143 GCA_031408135.1 Bdellovibrio sp.
TTGCCGGGCAGGCCTTCTGCATATTTGTTCGTGAGCACCGTGCCCTGAGCCTTCATTACTTGTAGCGATACGAAGTTTTCGGAGGCAATCAGTTCGATGCCGTGCTGCTGGCGTTGTTTTTCTTTTTCAATCAGGTCAAAAATGATTTTATCGCGCTTCATGATCAGGATTTATTATTTTGAGGATTCGTTGGGAGCTCAAAAATAGGATTAGCGATTGGGGTATGGAAAGGTTTTTAGAAATAAAAGTGGGGTTCTGCTGAGAATTTTGCCACCGACCGACTTACGCGCGTGCGGTTACAACACGACCACAGTCAAAATACTAAAAGTATTTATGTACTTTTAAAATAATACCTATCAATCATAATATGAACCATTTCAAAGAAGCTCCAGTCTTTAAAGGACTTATTGCTGTTATTATTTTACTTATCGGGCATCTTGATTTAACTGCCCAATGGATAGAAAAGAATAATGGGTTGTATGGTGGCGATGTGCGATCTTTTGCCGTGAGTGGTACAAATTTATTTGCGGGCACAAATAGTGGCGGGGTATTTCTCTCTACTGATGATGGTGTTAGTTGGTCACCAGTCAATACAGGTTTGACGGGCAGCCCATACAGCATAGGTATTTCTTCATTAGTTGTAAACGGAAGCAATGTATTTGCAGGAACAGGAGCTGGGGTATTTCTTTCCACTAATAATGGATCTAACTGGACTGCGGTCAACACTGGATTGACAACAACAGATATTCGCTCTCTTGCAATTAGTGGGAGCAACATTTTTGCGGGCACATACGATAAAGGAATATTTCTTTCAACTAACAATGGTGCAAGTTGGACAGCTGTGAACACAGGTTTTACCATAACTTCCCTTGTTAGGACTATGGCTGTTAATGGCAACAATATTTTTGTGGGAACATGGATTGATGGAATATTTCTGTCTTCCAATAATGGAGCAAGTTGGACAGCCGTGAACACAGGATTAATTGACACTAATATTACCTCGTTAGCGGTGAGTGGAAGTGATGTCCTTGCAGGAACCAGCGCGGGCGTGTTTCGGTCAAGTAATAACGGAACAAGTTGGACTACAACAAACTCGGGTTTGACTAGCACAAATATTGTCTCACTAACTGCCAATGGCACCGATGTCTTTGCTGGTACGAATGCCGGGGGAGCTTTCCTTTCAACTAATAATGGTGCCAACTGGACCGCAATAAACACTGGGTTAACAGATTCTTTTATTAGTGCTTTTGCTACGATGGGTACGAATGTCTTTGCTGCATCACTAGGCGTAGGGATATTTCGTTCTACAAATAATGGCGCCAGTTGGTCCAGGGCTAACACGGGCTTAACGAGGGCTTCCGTTAATGCTTTGACGGTTAGCGGCAGCAATATTTTTGCCGGAGGGGTGAGTAGCGGAATATTTCTTTCCACCACCAATGGTTCCAATTGGACGTCAATAAATTCAGGATTAACAAATCTATACATAAGGGCCCTGGCAACGAGTGGCACTACTATTTTTTCGGGAACATCTGGAAGCGGAATATTTCTTTCGTCCGACAATGGCACCAGTTGGACACCTGCCAACACTGGATTATCAACCCTTTATATAAGGGCCTTTGCTGTTAACGGAGGAAATGTTTTTGCAGGAACCAACGGTGGAGGTATCTTTATTTCAAGTAATAATGGATCAAGTTGGACATCTGTAAATACAGGGTTGACCAACCTTTATATTATTTCTCTAGCCGTTAGTGGCAATAACATTTTTGCTGGAACTTCTGGTGGCGGTTTATTTCTTTCTACCAATAATGGATCAAGTTGGACTTCCATTAATACAGGATTGACAAACATGTATGCAAATACCTTGGCGGTTAACGGAAATAATATTTTTGCAGGAACTTACGATGGAGTATTTCTTTCTACCAATAATGGTTCCAGTTGGGCGCCAGCAAATACGGGTCTTGTATCCAACATCAATTCATTAGCGGTAAGTGGAAGAATGATTTTGGTGGGAACAGTAGGCGAAGGTCTATTTCTTTCCAAGAATAACGGCTCAAGTTGGACTTCAGTCAATACGGGTTTGACACCCATTACCCTTGTAAACTCTTTGGTTGTTTCCGGTGATGATGTGTTAGTTGGAACTGCG
>JANOJH010000623.1:0-2076 GCA_031408135.1 Bdellovibrio sp.
TCCGTTGCTGGTGCTGGCTGTAGTGGTGGTCTTTGAAGCCAATGGCCAACATCCAGTCGCTTAGATCAAGCTGTTCTACATTGTAAATATCGATAAATATGAAGCCAAAAAACTCACCTCCCCATCATCTTAAATGCACCCCAATAGTAGGGATGTGGGTATTTGATACGCAGTTTTCTCTGGGCCGAGGCAAATGCAGCGGAAGTGTCGTTGGTTTTTAAAAGTTCGGTGTAGAAATTGCGCATTAGTTCCATAGTTGCCTGGTCATCTACTTTCCAAAGGCTCATTAAAATATTTTGAACACCTGCCGCCTCAAACGATCGCTGTAAGCCATACACACCTTCACCATTTTTAATATCGCCCAAACCTGTTTCGCAAGCAGAGAGTACTACTAGTTTTGTCTGGCTCATGCTTAGCAGCGTGGCTTCGTATGCGGTAAGAACACCATCCTCAGTGCCTTTGGTTTTGTCGCTCACACCCGCCAACAGAATGCCAGAGCGAAGCATGGGATTGGAAAATTTATCGGACTGATCCAGGAAAAAACCATGTGTGGCAATGTGCAGAATATCTTTTGAGGGAAGGCTTTTCAAGCTTGCTTCCGTGGCTTTATCATACAGCATCAGCTTCGAGTCGATGTTTTGAGCGGTGAGCAAATCGTGTATCGCCATCACTTCTGTTTCTGTACCAGGCAAATCGTTTATGGGCGAATCCAAATCTACGATGGCTCTGTTGCGTGCTGTGTCTTGTTTTATTTGGGCAATGGGTTTCAAGGCCAATGCCGAGTTGTATTGGGGTCTGCCCATCAAAGCGGCAGTGGCATAAACAAATTTGGCTTTTGATTTCAATAGGTTTTTGGTGTTGGTCACATTTATGATGTCGAAATCATCTTGCACATATCGCCCCTCACTTGGGCTTAGTATGGACAGGTTCACCAAATTAAAAATGCCATCGGGTGAAAAGTAGATGGTCTTTACATTTTTCAGTTCGACTGCAAGCGGCCCGAAATAATAAGGATAGGAATAGGTATCGGTGGTTTGGTTTTTCTTGCTGTTGGTGTAGAACTTGTGCACACGGCCTTCTAGCATCGTGCCATCGGGCATCATCACTAATTTGGGCAGCTCTGAATTTGAGGTTAGGATGAGCGCCAGATAACCGCCACCCGAGCTCATAACTTTCTTGATTGGCGATGCACCGTTGATGGGCTGATATTTTCCATACGGGATTATTTCTATTGCCGCCTCTTGCGCTGTCAACACATTTGCTATTTGTTTAGCATCGGGTAAGCTACTGCCTTTTGAACTGGCACCTGCCTTCGTTGCCAATTTCTTGTCGGCCTCATCAATGGATTTTTCTAAGGTGGCAAGCAGGCCACTGTTCTCTCCGGTTTTTCCAGTAGTTACCAACCGCGCATATTCGTTTTTTAAATCCGACCACTGAGAAAATAATGTTTTTAGTTCAGGGTCGCTGCTGTTGGCAATGGCTGTGAACAAACGGTTGGATTCGTCCAAAATTTTTGCTTTAGAATTTATTTGAAGAAAGTAGGCCTCCTTCAACAATTCGCCTTTTATAGTCACATCTTTCGAAAGAGCTTCTGCGGCAAATGCATAGAACCAGGCAGAGTTACCTTTAAGCTTAGCTGCAAAATTTTCCTTTTCGTACTCGCTTAGCCAGCCAAATGTTTCATTGGCAAACTTCAGTTGAATTTCATTCGCCTCCTTAAATGCTACGAACGCATTTTCGTATTGTTGTTGATTCCAAAATAGTTCGCCTCGTGTCATCAGCATAGGTACTTTGTAAATAGTAGGCGTACCAACTTCTTCGTTGTAGCGTGTGGCGGCCTGATCGCTGTAACTTAAAGCCTGAATAAAGTCACCTTTAAACATCCAGCAGCGCGCCATCAAATTGCACGACTCTATGCGGTTGAGATTATTTTTTCCTGCCGTTTGCCGCACCCATTCGTGTGGCTGGTATTTGTAATTCTTCTCGGCAAAATACAAGGCTTGCTCCAGGTCGCCCCGATCTAGTTCCAGTCGCGCCAATGTTTCGTAGGCTTCGGCAAAGCGATCTAAATCTTCG
>JANOJH010000089.1:0-1354 GCA_031408135.1 Bdellovibrio sp.
GAATGTCTGTGTGGCAAATACAAACGAATGAAATATCGCGGAGTTATCTGTGAAAAGTGCGGCGTTGAAGTCACGCAGACTAAAGTTCGTCGTGAGCGCTTAGGTCACATCGAACTTTCATCACCGGTTGCTCACATCTGGTTCTTAAGATCATTACCATCACGTATCGGTAACTTATTGAATCTGTCATTAAAAGACGTCGAGAAAATTCTTTACTGCGAGTCTTACATTGTTGTTGATCCGATGGAGACAACTTTAGAAGAAGGTGCAGTTCTTTCTGAAGAAGCTTACCAAGCGGCTTTAAATGAGTTCGGTCCGAACTTTAAAGCCGGTATGGGTGGCGAGTACGTCAGAGAAATGCTTCGTAAGATTGACTGCGAATACTTGTCTCGTAAGCTCCGCATGGAACTTAAAGAAACAAAATCTGAAGCCGGCATCAAAAAGCTTTCTAAACGTTTAAAAGTTGTTGAGGCCTTCAAAGGTTCATCTAACAAGCCAGAATGGATGATGTTAGAAGCACTTCCGGTTTTACCTCCTGATTTGCGTCCGTTGGTACCTCTTGATGGTGGCCGATTTGCTACTTCAGATCTGAATGACCTCTATCGTCGGGTTATTAACCGAAATAATCGTTTGAAGCGATTACAAGAGTTGAATGCGCCAGACATCATTATCCGAAATGAAAAGCGTATGCTTCAGGAAGCTGTTGATGCGTTACTTGATAACGGTCGTCGCGGTAAAACATTCACTGGTCCGAATAAGCGTCCTTTAAAATCTTTAAGCGACATGCTTAAAGGTAAGCAGGGACGTTTCCGTCAGAACTTACTTGGTAAACGAGTCGACTACTCTGGTCGTTCGGTTATTACAGTTGGTCCGACGCTGAAATTACATCAGTGCGGTCTTCCGAAGAAAATGGCTTTAGAATTATTTAAACCATTCGTTTACAACAAACTCGAAGAAAAAGGACTTGCTACAACAATCAAACAGGCTAAACGCCTTGTTGATCAGGAAACTGTAGAAGTCTGGGATATTTTGGCTGAAGTGGTTAAAGAGCATCCGGTTCTTCTGAATCGTGCTCCTACTCTTCACAGACTTGGTATTCAGGCGTTTGAACCGGTCCTTCACGAAGGAAAAGCAATTCAATTGCATCCTTTGGTTTGTACGGCCTTCAATGCCGACTTTGACGGAGATCAGATGGCTGTTCACGTTCCATTGTCAGTTGAAGCGCAGGTAGAAGCCCGCGTTCTGATGATGTCGACAAATAATATTTTATCACCTGCCAACGGTAAGCCGATCATCAATCCATCTCAGGACGTTGTCTTGGGCTTGTATTGGATGACTCGTATCCTTCCTGGTG
>JANOJH010000100.1:0-1161 GCA_031408135.1 Bdellovibrio sp.
GAATTCGGTTCAATTGAATTTTGCCGACTTCTTCCATTCGGCTGCGGGCACCGTTGACCCTTTGGTACGCATGCAAGCCATGACAGGTGGCTACCGCTACCAGACGGCTTACAATCCTTCTAATATGGATGGTTTATGGAATGTGGCATATAGAGGTGTTTTGGTCAACAACCAAACTATGCAGCCCCTTGCAGCAGATAAAAAGTTGACAACACACGTTGCTGTGGGGAAAATTTTGGAAGCCTACACTTGGATCACCCTGGTTGATCTTTTTGGAGATGTTCCTCAGGCCGAGGCACTGCAAGCTGCATCTGGAAACTTCAACCCTGCTCTCACCAGTGGTTCGAACATTTACGCCTATGCAATCAAACTTCTGACAGAAGCCAGAACTGAGTTGGCCAAAACCGGCTCGGATGCAGGAGCAGCACTTCTCAGGGATATTTACTATGGGGGAAGCCGGGTAAAGTGGACTGCACTTGCCAATTCGTTGGAATTAAAAGCCTGGATTAATATTTCAATGATTCCTTCCAGAGCGGCAGAAGCCAATACAAAGATTGCCACCTTCATTGACCTGACTACCGGAACTGCTAAAGTGAGCCCTGGTGCACTGGGTGGATTGGTCGATTCACCGTCAGAAGACTTCGTTTATAAATATGGAACAGCTACCGTGCCCAGTGGGTCGCGCCACCCGTGGTACGATCAATACTACGGCCTTACGGCTGGTACTGCCGGTGGTTATTTGAATAATTATTATATGCACGAGGTATTTGGCAAGTGGGATGCTACAGACCCATTAAATGTGAACAAAGTTGTGCAAGACCCCCGTTGGAGGTATTATTTCTATCGGCAGATAGGAAGTATAGTGGTTGCGGACGCTAATTTTGACCCAAAGGCAATATTTTGCGGAGCGCCTCCACCACACTACACGGCTTGGGATGGGGGCGTGTTTTGTGTTTTTCAACCTGGATTCTTTGGTCGCGACCATGGAGATGGTTCGGGTACTCCTCCGGATGGGGCGGCCATGACTTGTGCAGGGGCATATCCTGCAGGCGGAAAAATTGACACAAACCCAATTAGTAACAAAAGCTTCAATAAATCGGCAGTGAGAGGGGATGGTGCCAATGGAGCCGGCATTCAACCTATTTTCATGGGCTTCTTTAC
>JANOJH010000121.1:0-3160 GCA_031408135.1 Bdellovibrio sp.
CGATGATCGAAAAGCTGATGGCATTTTCGCTTTTTTCGTCGGCAAAGATTGCCGGAAAAATAATTAGACTGATTGATAAGCCGAAACAGCGACTGCGCCTGCCTCTGACTCCGGACGCGATCATATTCAGTATTCTGAGAAAAGTTGTTCCTTCATTTCTTTTCAATCGGGCACTTTATTTTCTGTTACCGGGTTCGATGAAATGGGGCGGCGCCTGGAAGGCAAGCAAGACCATGCCCACACACGAGGGTGAGCTGCATGGTCAAACGTAAAGTGTTTTGTTAACTTGAAAATTATATAAATCCGCTCAAATTAAATCAGCGGAAGAAAGAAGGAGCGTATGAATTATTTAACAGGAACGGTGATGTCGTCCAATCTGATTTCGATTTCTGAGGATCGAGATATTGAAACGGCCGACGGCCTGATGAAGGTTAATAAGATCAGGCATCTGCCGGTAGTGAATGCGAACAATGAGCTTTCGGGGATTATTTCAACAAAGGATGTGGCCGCGGCACCAGACCGGAGGAAGCTCATCAAATCAATTATGACTTCACCGGTGCGGATTGTAAAAAAAGGGGCTAACGTTAAATCGGTCATTGAGATTATGCTTAAGCATAAGATTTGCTCAGTGCTGGTTGCAAACGAAGAGGATGTTGTGGGCATCGTCACGACGGATGATTTACTCAAGCTGCTGTCGCAGGTGATCGAAGACAGCGAGCGGCTTGAAAATATAGACGTTTCGACGTTTTTCGACGATACGTGGTCAAGTCAGATCTGAAGAGATCCGGCTTGAAAAAAGCATTCGGCAGTGGCATAAGATGGCATGACTTCTACCATTGATCCTTCTTCGACACGAGAAAAAATTAAATCAGCTGTGCTGGTTGGTATTCAGTTGCCCGGCACTTCAGCGGACGAGCTAGACAGCTCGTTACAGGAACTTGCGCGTTTAGTAACGACTCTGGGCTACAAAGTTGTCGGTCGTGTTTCACAGAAAAGAAGTTCGGCAAAATCATTTAATGTTTTAGGCGATGGCAAACTGGCTGAACTGGCTGAATGGACGGGGGGCACCGGAAAGATTGCAAGTGCTGTAATTCACAAGAAAAGCAAAGCCGCGCTCAAATGGGAAGAAGAAAAACAAGAATCAGAAGAAACCGAAAATCCTGGGCCTGAAGACGATAGCGAAAGTGCAGAGACCCTTTCAAGCGAACATAAAAATTCGGCGCAGGTAGTGGTGGTTGATGCGGAACTTTCGCCTTCGCAATTGCGGAATCTGGAAAGTGTAACGGGCGTAAGCGTACTTGACCGAACCGGCGTGATAATTGAAATTTTCAGCCGTCATGCCAGAACAAAAGCTGCGCGCCTGCAGGTGGAAATTGCAAGACTTGCTTACGTAGCACCGCGCTTGCGCGAAACCGGCGGCAACGAAGACCGCGGCGGTGGGGGAGTGGGCGGCAAAGGGGCCGGAGAAACCAGTCTCGAACTTGATAAGCGGAGAATCCGTGACCGGATCAAAGAATTAAAAATTGAACTTGAATCCATCGGCAACGAGCATTTGCAGCGTCGTACCCGTCGGGAGCAGGAAATATCTGTAGCACTTGTCGGCTATACAAATGCCGGAAAATCTTCATTGATGCGGGCGATGACCGGCAGTGAAGTTCTGATTGCCGATAAATTATTTGCAACTCTTGATACAACGATTCGCCCGATGTTTCCTGAAACCCGGCCTAAGATTCTGGTTTCTGACACCGTTGGTTTTATTAAGAAACTGCCGCATGATCTGGTGGCGTCGTTTAAATCAACACTTGATGAGGCTCTGCATGCATCGCTGCTACTGTTTGTGGTTGATGCCTCTGATCCGTCATTCAGGTCACAGTTGGAAGTGACCCAAAGTGTGCTTTCGGAAGTCGGCGCTACTGACGTTCCTCGGTTATTAATTCTGAATAAACAGGACTGCCTTTCGCCTGAACAAAGTGCACAACTTCAGAATGAATTTCCGGAAGCGGTCGGAATTTCGACCCGACGGCCTGACGACATCAAAATGTTGCGGGAAAAAATTCTGACTTATTTCGAGACCGACATGCAGGATGAGGATCTTTTCGTTCCGTATACCGCCAAGGGAATAATCGGTGATGTCCGAGCAAAAATGCGGGTGCTAGGTGAAAGTTATGATGAAAAAGGTGTCACGTTGAAAGTTCGCAGTTCCTCTGAAAAACTCGAGCAGATCAGAAAAAAAATCAATCGCTGAGGTGGAAATAATCCCCCGAAATCCCAAATTCGGTCCATCGGGAATACAGTAGTCAAATTTAAGGTATCTGAGAGAAGGTATAAGAATTGAACCCTCTGGTAAGCTTTGGGGGGATTTATGTTCGATATCAATATTAACGTTAATAAAGAGCTAACGTCGGCAATGCATTTGTCAGAAAAAATCAATGCCATCTCGGGCATTTTCGGGTTGCGGCTCGGTGAAGAGCCCGAATATTATCTGATCCGCTCCAATGGCGAAAAAGAAATCCGGAAATACAGTGATTTGACCCTGGTGTCGATTTCCGTCCCAATTAATGAAAATACGGAAGTCGCTGAAACGACAGCCTATCAGGCATTAAGTGGATATTTTTTAGGTAAAAATGATTCTACCGAGCACATTGAAATGACCGCTTCTATACTGCGTGAAATTACCAAGCTGGGTGACGACGGTGGATTTTTGACCATGAGTTTTATTCTGCCGAATAAATTCAGTCTGAAAAATGCGCCACAGCCTAATGACCGTCGCATCAAACTTCATCAAAAGTCGGCGCAGATGGTTGCGTGCAGAAGCTTCAACGGACCCACCGATGAAAAAAAAATTCAGAAGTACACCTCTGAATTGAGGGAATGGCTAAAGGAATACAGCTCTTATCGCGCGGAACCTCATGTAAAACTTGCTGTTTACAACCGCCCCCAGACGTTGCCGTTTTTACGCAAGAATGAAGTTCAGATCGACGTCAGAACAGTCAACTGACGAACGATGGTCTCGTTAAAATACAATCGGTTCATTTTGATATAAAAACCGGTTTTTATTTATGGCTCTCTATGACGCAGCAGGGGTTTTCATAGAACCTAGACTTTTATTTCTGGCATAATAACACCGAACTCAGGGGTCCAATACTTTCCGATGGCCCCG